>JAAESD010000083.1 GCA_024229695.1 bacterium | reverse complement strand
TCTGACAAAGAAATCAATTTGCAGGGATATCATCTTAGTAATGATATCAATGATCTTAAAAAGTTTACCATAGGTGCTAATGCCAGTATCCCGGCATCCGGTTTCACAACCATTGGCTTCAAAGAGGCTGGATTTACTGTAGGAGGTAAAACAAAAATTTATCTTAGTTCTCCTGGTGCCGTCACAACGCTTGATGCGTTTGAGGCGACGCTCGGAGCTGATGGCCATTCTGTTGGTAGAAAACCAGCCGGAGGATCTGACTGGTTTGTTTTTTCTGACCCGACCCCTGGTGCTGCTAATATAGACAGTAGCGACCTTGCGGGCTTGCTTGATCTGAGCGAGGTCCACTTTGATGCAGAGGGAAATGTGGATTGGGTTGAACTTTCCGCTGACAGTAATGCTGCTATTCCGGTTGAAGGCCTGTCTTTAACTTCCAAGATTGATTTTTCTGATGCGGTTCCTTTGTCGGGTTCTGTTTCGGGCAATTCTCCAAAGAGCTGGGATGTCAATTTTTCATCTGAAAACACAAATGAAATTCAGGTCTATCTAATCACCTCAGGGGGAACTGTACTGGCAGCAAATTCTTTCCGTGTTCGCGATGGTGTAGAAAGCTATCAAAGTGATCCGCCTGGAACAG
>JAAESD010000082.1 GCA_024229695.1 bacterium | reverse complement strand
TAGGTATTACGGACGTTTGAGAAGTTTATTTCTGAAATTAATAAAGCATTTCCAGTGTAACTTCTGAACTGGCCAATTCTCTTGTATTACCGACTCTACAAGCAGTCTATGCTGCTCTGGGTTTCGAGCTTAATGTTCGTTCGTGCTGATTATTTGAAATCAGCTCTAATTTTTGCTCATATCGGTTCCAGCAGCCACGAATCGTGAACCGGGGAATAATTAATTTCAGAGCTTGCCTGACCATCCCGGCAGTTACCGTATCCATTTTACGCCAATCAATTCTGGCCACTTTCAGTGCTACGGTATTCATGCATATGGTCAACAGTTGCAGCAAGGCATAACCGGCCATTTTAATGTGCATCCAGCGTAGCAGTGTTCTGAGCTTTTGTTGCCACAGGTTTTTGCAGCCAAACTGGTACTTCATCTGCTGGAACATCGGCTCTATTGGCCACCGCATGGAATAAATTTCCAATATCTCAGAGGCCTTCAGCTCCGGATTGGTTGACAGGAATAGTCGGCACTCTGTCTTTCCTTTGTCGTTGACAAATGAACTCCATACCACGCGAACAATACGTCCTTTCAGGAAGCGGGCACGACAGATACATGATCGAAAAGCAACATCGCGTTCTTTGCCGTAAAGTCGTAAGGTCATTGTCGTTTCTGGTAGTTTTTGGACTTCTTCCGGAGTCATTTTTACTCCATATATACGTTTTCTACCTCTTTTCTTAATGGGTGAAGGTGGTAATGCTTCCACCGGCAGAGCGAACAGAGCCCTGTTTTTAGGAATATTTCCGATGATTTCAAACTCCTGATCAAGTGCTGGCAGCATCATTGTTTTGTTCATAAACCAACTATCAGTCAGTATTCGTATTGTGCGATGAGCAAGAGTCTTACGAAGGGACGTCAGCATGCATCTGGCGATCTTCAGCTTGCTGACATTTCCTGATTTTGGTGCTGGGAATGCCATAACAGGAACCGCTGTATTGACGCCATCAGAAGGTCGTTTAAAGGCAATGGCAAGAAATACCCAGCATTGCCCAAGAATATACTTCGCACGGTTCTTTTTCTGGCTGTGCTGTCGGTGGATGCGACAGGCAGGCGCGTTCTCTGAACAACGCTCAAGGGTCAGGTCATCGAGAATAACGGGAATCGGTTCCTCTTCAGGTGCTTTGGAACTGACTAACAGTGTCAGTTGATGTGCAAGATTTCGCCAATGCCAACACCCGAAGGCAACCCAATGATGATAGCTGCTCCAGACTTTATCGTACTGGATGGCAAGCAGAGCCTGAGTCAGGAATCCTTCACTGGAGAGCATGCTGCCAATGAGCAATTCGCAAAACACTGGTGCAGCTTTCGCAGAAACAGCTCTGGTAAGGAAAGTAATATAGAACGAAAGTTCTTTTAATATT
>JAAESD010000081.1 GCA_024229695.1 bacterium | reverse complement strand
CTGCAATTATACATCCACTAGAACCTGGAGAGGGTTGATAATATCCGAGAGTACAGGCTATCTGAGAAGTAGAACCTACACCATATGAGTAATAGCCAGAATTTGCAACATTGCAAGATGATTGACCTGTCTGATCCTGCCAATGACCACTAGAGCACTGAGTTGATTCAATACCGTGTTCAACATCAACTTGGGTGGAATTAGAACCAATTTGAGTTTGTGTCTGTGTATTTCTTAGATTCAGGATAAATGAATAACTAATCGATGTTCTATTCAGTCCTCGATTGATAACTTTAATGTAATACAGCTCAGCATTAGTGTTGTTCGAAGAAGTAGAAACTTCCTCAAAAGTTTCATTTGTTGAACTATTATCAACTATGTCAAAAGTAGAATTATATAATTCCAAATCAAAATTAAAGAGTGGTTCTACCGGAGTAGAAAGATTGATTGAAAACCACAAAAATCTACTTAGATTGATTGAGAACATATCTGAGAAATCTACTCCATCATCCATAGCTGCATTATAGTTTGCACTCATCGAAGATAATGAAATAGAGTCTGAAAAAGTATCTCCGGCGTCATTGCCGTTTTGTTTCACGAAGGATCCTGCATCTGCAGGTGTACAGCTGGTCTGACCTATTGAAGATTGGAAATAGCCAGATGGGCATTGTAATTGAGTCGACGAACCATCAGAATCTGTATAATGACCAGCGGATGTACTGAGACAGTTTGGCTGACCAGAAAGAGGTTGAAAATCCCCGGCAGTGCAAGCATTTTGGACCAAAGCCCCGCTCAAAGAAAAATGCCCAGCATCTGCGTTTATACATTGAAGACGACCAAATTGTCCATCTGGACATTCTACCCAACGGGCGGGGTTGTTAGGGTAGTCATCATTTGAATCACTTACCCCATCCCCATCACTGTCACCAGATTGGTGTGTGTCGAAGATGTTTCTATTTCCATCATTATCAATATCTTGATCCGAAAATGCAATATTATTTCCATCAGAAAAAATCAGTTCATAAGGACTCAACTTCGAATCACTAGAATTGTCAAATTCTCCCGATTGGGCTCCCCAGCAATGAATTGAGTAATCAGAAAGTATTGCACAAGTAGAATCTGTCCCTGTTGTAGCAGCTAACACACTGAGACCTGCGCTTAGAGAAACATCAGTGGTTGGATCACCTTCTCCAGGGAATCGATTATCTCCACTACAATTTGAATTAATAATGGATGAACAGGTCCCGTCTCCTAATTGTCCATGAGTATTTACACCCCAACATTGCATAGATCCGTCATCGGTAACAGCACAAGTATGTTGTCCAATTCCATCAATCATCGTAGCAGTGACACTAGTACCTAAATCTACAATGTGAACATTTCCAGTTACGGCTCCTCGGTCAGTGAATACTGTGTACTTATTACCCCAACAACCAACAGAACCATTCCCAAATATAACGCAAGTTGATCTACCGGGGGTAACTAGGGCGACAGCACGTTCTCCAGTTGAATGGTTGACCAATACCGGAGATGTGGAATCGCTAGTGGTTCCATCACCAAGAGCCCCCCTAATATTGTATCCCCAACACATCACATCACCTGCACCAGTAATTGCACAAGTGTGTTCACTACCAGCAGATACTGCTACTACATCAACACCAGTGCCTAAATTTATCTCTACGGGGCTCACTCTATTCGCCGTCGAACCATCTCCGACTTGGCCGTGGTTATTACGACCCCAGCACCATAAACTAGCATCAATTAAAATTGCACAAGAATGATGAGAACCTGAATCTATAACAATCGGTTCTTTATTGAATGAAACATATCCTGAGGTCCCTGAGGTGGATCCAATACCTAGTTGTCCGTAATTATTCTGACCTTCGCAGTACATCGAATAATTGACTAGAATCACACAAGGTTCAGATGTTGAGGTAATTTCACCTTCTGAAAAAGTAGGACTTCCATTTACCCACTCAACCGCAGTTCCATTATTCAAAATTACAACTGGACCAGAAATCCCTATATCAAGCACTGAATTTGAAAAAATAGAACCAGATTCGGAACCATTAATATTCAAATTAGCCGAATTGGATGTTCGAAAAACATCAATTTTCTCTTCTAACTTGATTGTATCTTCTTGAGGGGTTGAGACAACACTCAAAATGGTTAGGCATAGAAAAAGGCCACATATTCCGAGCGCGGTAAGTTTCCTGCTATTTGCAGAGAGCATGAACTTGGCGTCATTACAGACATTATCACTATTCCCTATGCCTGAACGGTTTGCATCACTCAATTAGCACCTTCT
>JAAESD010000080.1 GCA_024229695.1 bacterium | reverse complement strand
TGCTGCCAGGCGCTAGATGCGCAAGATACCGCTGTATTGTTTGAGTAACCCAGTTCAGTTAGGTGATTCACTATGTTTTTAATGATTATGTCTTTCATCTCTATTCCTCTTAGCTTTCGTCTGTTTTCTTTGGTTGCCAGTATTTCTCATGCTCACCTAGCGGCTTTAAGACCCCGCCCATCAGTTTCATGTAAGCCGGCTGTATTTGAGTGTCCATGTCTCCGTATCTTTGAGAGTCGCCGTATATCCCGAAATATGTAGCCCCATCCTCTCTGAATAACCTAGTACCTATAAACGCTTGCATCTCGTGCCTCACCGATGACGAATCTAGAATGTGAAACGATGTTGGGTCCTTACCCTCCGCTGAGTTGTTAAGCTGAACAAGCGCTACAACTGCAACATCAAGCTCTGCTGCTGTGTTTTTTATCTTCCTTACTGAGTCTCTGATTGCGTAAGTTAGCGGCTGTCCGTTGGTCTTATATTCCATTCTGTGAATATGGTCTATAACAACCAACCTCAATCTCTTACCGTTGTTTCTGTGTATCGCGAACTGCTTTTTCATGTTTGCACAGATGTAATCAGCATCAACTTGCTTCTTGCCATCAATGGTTATTCTGTTTGTATTATTTAACTC
>JAAESD010000079.1 GCA_024229695.1 bacterium | reverse complement strand
GATGAAGACGAAGCTCCAGAAACACAAAGTACTTTCTTTGCCGCTTTAGATTCAACTTCCCAGGAATCTCAACCAGAAATTCCATTGCTTTTGTCGTGGACAAGATCTCCTGAAGCACAAATGAAAGCTCAAGTCAGGAAAATCAATCTTAATGCCAAGTTGACAAACAGTTTTATATTTAAAGGGCAAAATTTACTGTCTGTTTCAGCTGAATATTCACAGGATGACTACAGGAGACAAGATAAAGTTGTAGAGACCAGGAGGGGTAATCTCACATATTCAAATCAGGATATTGCTGGTTTTAAAACATCTCTAAGTATGATGGATAACTGGAGTGAAGATACAATTGTAAACTCTGGTGGTATTAAGAATGTTAACAAGAGCGATCTCAAACAGGCCAATATTGGAGTTTCAAAAGACAGTTATCAGACAGGTGATGTCAGTCACGATGTCAAGTTCAACGGAAGAGCAAGCAATCAGTCTGCTGTAATGCAGAATCAGATAAATGATCATTCAGAAGCTCAGCTGAGTGCTGGGGCAGCCAGTGCATATAAACCTCGGGATTGGCTATCGTTACATACTGGCCTTTATGCAATGACAGAAACTGGCGACAGGGCGCTTGGCCAGGAAACAAATCCATCCAGTGCTGGTGGCGATAGTCTCCGCTTTGGTGCTTTCTATACCAAGCGGGTAGCTTCCGGTGGTTTTACTGTTAAACGCTCAAGTTTTGACATGCGATACCTGGATTATCGTAGAAATACAAACGGTATTATTGATACTATTGGTGCTGCAGAAAAAATTGTTAATGAGCTTGAAAAGAAAGATGCGATATCGCTGGAGTGGAAAAACAAATTCCAGCTTTCGCATGCCAGCCTGCAAACTACAATTTCCAGAGATATTTCAGAGAACAGTTTCCGTGCCAGCAGTGCTGGAAGCAAGGAAAGACAGCAAGATAAATTTGATATGACAATGGGAGTCAGGATTACCAGGCGAGACAGCGTGAAAGTAACTTACGCCTGGCTCTGGAAATGGGACGACCAAACCTATCAGGGAGCAACCAGCTCACGTGGAAAGCAGATTTCCCGTCGTCGTGACTTTACTATGGATTGGGACAGGGATTTGTTCAAGCATACAACTCTCCGTTCAAACTTCACTACATCATTGGCACAGGAAATTGCTGAGGGTGGATTCAATACAAATGATCGTGACAGGTTGGATACTTCCTTGAACTCCAAAATGGAAACACGGTTTGATAACAATGCCACTGTATCGCTTGCTTTTGACTATAAACATCTGGAAGATTTGTCAATCAAGCGTGAGAAATCATCAAATAATAATATCAAGGACTCATATGAAATATCACCTGGCTATCATTTGCCAATAGCTTCCTGGTTGGCAATTAATCAGAACTTCCGTGTCTGGATTCAGTACACTGATTACGTATATTCATATATGGAGAGTGTTAACAAGGATGATGGTTACAACAAGCGTGGTAATCTCAATACAGAAGTAATTATTGAACCAAATCGGCGTCTGAAATTAATTTTAAGGCATGATCACAATATAAAGACCAATGCTATAGAAACCAGTAGTGATGCTTCTGGAGCAAGTTATTATTTCCGTGAACAGGTTCAGCAAATCAACAAAGTTGATTTTGCGATGACATACAAAGTAACAAATTGGCTGACCCTTGATGCCACAACATATAAATCCAATGATGAAAAAGAACGACTCGGATTGGCAAATCCGATAAGTTATCGTCGAAGTGGAGAGATCAAGGTTGGCGGAATTGCCAAAAAGGACTTTGGCAGTAACAAAAAACTGCATGTAGAGGTCAGAAAGATCTTTGCTCATGGACCAAGTGTGCAGGCATACAATGCTGATTATTGGGATGCCGATATCCGCTTTAGTTGGGGGTTTTAATGCGTTTTGTGCTAATTGGCATACTAATTGCAGCTATGTTTCTTGGTGGATGTCTGTTTGAACCACGAGTTGCTGCTTTACCAGGTGGTGCTGATATTAACTACTTGGAGCAGTCTGAGCCTGAATTTGTGTTGGCAAACCTTGAAAGTGCTTTCCAACACACAGATGCATCCGGTTATGAACGACAAATTGCCGAAGATTTTGTTTATGAACCTGATAGTAGTACCGAGGCCAATTATCCAGGACTTGACTGGGACAGTTGGAATCGGGATATGGAGATTCAGTTCATAACTGACTTTTTCAACAATGTTAGTGGTATTACTGCCGATCTTACTGCAGAAGAGCTACATACTGACTGGTCTGGCAGTTTTGCGGAACTTAGGTATGTTTATGCTATTGAAGTAGAGTCGGGCGGAAGTACGGTCCCGTACAGGGCAACAGTTACTTTGGAGTTTATTTTGGACGGAACTTTCTGGAAACTATCACGCTGGTATGATGAAAATGGTGAAAATGATCCAGACTCAGGCGGTTTGTTGCCAACAATTGGGCAACGCAGAGGAGCATTTCTTGCAGCCGGAGGTAGTTGACAAGATCAATTGATATGCTAAAATGATACAAAACAACGTTAAATGTTTCGACACCACAAAAAATGGTGTATATTTTAGAAGACGGAGTAAGACCTCATGAGAAGACAAATTACATTTTTAACAGTGCTTCTGGCATTCATTGCACTGTTCAGCCTAACCGGCTGTATATTTTCGCCTGACGACGATACAGGTCCGCCCCCAGGTAATGAGCCACCAGAATATGATCCCCCTTATACCAAAGAACAGGTTCTGACAAACTTAAAAATTGCGTACGAAGAGATGGATATCAACGGTTACAGAGATTGCCTGCATCCAGACTACAAGTTTCTTTTTATACCTGAAGAAGGAGATCAATTAGGAATTCCCAACGGTTACTTTGAAAGAGCAGAGGATCTGGAAGTAATGGAGCGGACTTTTTCTGGTAACTCACATACAACTGAAGAAGGAACTCAGCCTGGCTTGCAGAGTATATCCATTTCCGGTTGGGATATTGCTGGAGTCTGGCAGCAGGAATCTGCAAATCATCCTTACTTTCCTGGGGCCTATAGGGCGCTGTATAATATTTATATGATGTATTCTGAAATCGGTGGTGAACACACACTCACCATAGAGTCTGAGCAACTTTTCTATGTAGAGCCAGTTGAAGAACTTCAGGATGATGGCACAACTCGTACTCATTGGTACATAATTGGTCAGCAAGATATATTATCTGAATAGAATCTGTAATCTTTTGAATATTGAAAGTCCCGAGTGAAAACTCGGGGCTTTTTTTATGTAAACGTCATTCTGTTGTTGGCTGATTGAGTTGCCGAGGTTACTGTTGCGACATGTTTCCATGGAATAAAAAGAAAAACAAGCGTAAAGCTGCTAAAAAGAAAAAACAAACCAGCAAAAAGAAGCAAGCTCAACTCAAAAAGAAGTTTGGCTTTATTGCAGGTACTATTGTTGTGCTCGCAATTACCATTTTTGGGATTTACTCCTGGAGTGGTACTGCAAATGGCAGATCGGCGCTATTGCAGATAGGGGTAGGGCGCTATCATGGTGAAGTGCGCCGCAATATTGATACTGCCTTAAGCAATCTCCTTGCTAAATATGGTGCTACAAATTCAGTATATTTTTACATCGATGGCAAAGACAGTATCAGCTGTCTTACTGTACCAGTTCCTGAAGACGTGTCCTATTGGGAAGCAGTATTGGATATCGAGAAATCGATTGAATTAATAGGTGCTAGAACTCTCTGGGGAGAACGATTGGAAAAGCCTGCTTCTGCCTGGCGTCGTGGCAGGGCAAAAGGACGTGAACTTGAAGTCATGCGCCTGGATTTGGGTGTAAAAGGGACTGCTACACACACGTTGGTGCTTTATCCTTCTGAAGCTGCAGAAGTTGATGTTCGCTGGCAACAGCCAAGTGATTTGATGACTGTCACAAAACTTCTGGGACCAACCGATATTCCGACAATTGCTTTGGTTGTGGATGACTGGGGATACTATGATAATGACAGAACCAAAGCACTGCTCAATCTGAATGTCCCGTTTACAATGGCAATTATTCCTGACCAATCTTATTCCCGTAGATTCGCATTGCGGGGTACCGAGCTTGCCTTGCCTGAACAGGCAAGTGGTAGTGGGCCGTTGAAACAACGTTTGGACGCAGGCTGTCCAGTTCGTTTCTCACTTTCCGGGGCCAACCAGGACCTGCAACTTCGAAGACGTGAGATAATCCTGCATTTGCCGATGCAACCGTTTGACGATACAGTAAATGCTGGCAGAAATCCTGTCACAACTGAAACCAGTGAAAAAGAGATTGGCAGTCTGTTGGATGATGCTTTGAATTCGTTGCCCGGGATTGTGGGAGTTAATAACCACATGGGTAGTAAGGCTACTGCCGATGAAAAAACAATGCAGCGTCTTATGAAAGAACTCAAAAAGCGTGACCTGTTTTTCCTTGATAGCAGGACTACTCGCGTATCTGTTGCTGAAGATGCAGCATTGGCAGAAGATGTTCCTTACCTGTATAACTATACTTTCCTTGATTTAGGTGAATCGTCTGAACAGGAAGTTCGCAGATTGCTGGGACAACTTGAAAGAGCTGCTCTGCGCAATGGGATGGTTGTCGGAATCTGCCACCCTCATGCCAATACTGTAGCTGTTTTGCAGAAAGAAATCCCTGAATTGGTTGGCAGAGGCATCAGATTTGTGACTTTGTCGGAAATGTTTGCTTTGCAGGGGGCTACGGTTCCGGATTGACTGGAAATAGAGTAGATATTATAATACTAGTCGGTTTTCCATCGTCGTTTGACGATACTGAATTTTTGTAATGTTAGAAGCACGCAAGTGGCGTGTTTTTTACTGTCGTGATTGTTAATTCAATCGTGTCTGTTTAAGACTGGAAGAGGTACCCATGAAACAAACCCTGAGAGTCAGGGCAGCGATAATTATCGCTGTAGTACTTGTGTCGCTGTGGTGGTTGTATCCGACATGGCAAGTAACACAAATCACTGATGAAATGCGCATTGAGGCAAAGGATAATCCTGAGCTTCTTGCTGAAATTGAAAAAATCGAATCGGGCAAGATTATCCGTAAGGGACTTGATCTTGAAGGTGGAATGTACATCGTCCTGGAAATCGATGATCAGGGAATGACAACTGCTCAGGCCAAGGACGCTCTTGACCGTGTAGTTGAAATACTGCGAAACAGGATTGATCAGTTTGGCGTTAGTGAGCCAGACATCAAACCTATGGGTACTACCAGAATTATTGTTCAGCTTCCTGGAATGCAGGATGTTGAGAGGGCTAAGAACCTGATCGGAACTACTGCTCGCCTGGAGTTCAAATTGGTTCGTCCACTGGAGGACTATCAGACAGTTCTTGAAAAGCTGGATAAAGCATTTAAAGCAACTGCTACTCTTGATGAAGCTGAAGAAGTTGTTGTAGAAGAAGTAGCTGAAGTTGTTGAAGACGAAACAGCTATGGAAGGTCTTGAAGCATTGCCTTCAGATGATCAAGAACTTTTCGATGAAGAGTTTATTGCTGACCATCCATTTATGTCAAAGTTACTGTTCAATGAACAGTTTGCTACCTATTTCGGAACCCCTGTTTTTGTAACTGACGATAATCTGGCTGCTGTAACGGCAATGCTGGAATCTCCAGAAGCAGGAGCTATTCCCAAGTCAATGGAACTATCGTTCAATACTGAACCTGTTGACCTTGGAGAGGGCATGGTTGGTTATCCGCTTTACTTGTTGAACAAGCACGGTAGCTTGACTGGCGATAATCTGACTAATGCTGTCAGTCGGAGCGATACTGACAAGCCTGGACAATTCATGGTAAGCATGAGTTTGAATCGCAAAGGCGCACGATTGTTCTCAAAAGCAACTGGCGAGAATGTTGGTCGTAACCTGGCTATCACTCTTGATGGCAAAGTTAATTCAGCTCCAAGAATCAATGAGCGGATTGGTGGCGGACAAGCATCAATCACTGGTGGTTTCTCTGCTCAGGAAGCACAGGATCTGGCTCTGTTATTGCGTGCTGGTGCTTTACCTGTAGATGTTAGGATTGAAGAAGAGCGAACTGTTGGGCCAAGCCTTGGCCAGGATTCAGTTACTCAAGGAATGACTGCAGCACTTTACGGTTTGATTGCAGTTATCATATTTATCGTAATTTATTATAGAGGCAGTGGCCTGATTGTCGTGCTGGCACTGGTTACCAATCTCGTAATTTTGATGGGTGTACTTGCGCAGTTCGGACTTGTTCTGACATTGCCTGGTATCGCCGGTATCATTTTGACAATCGGTATGGCAGTTGATGCTAATGTGCTGATTAACGAAAGAATCAGAGAAGAATTGCGCAGGAATAAAACTGCTCGCGCTGCTGTTGATTCAGGTTATGCCAACGCAACCAGAACTATTGTCGATGCAAATGTGACAACTCTGATTGCTGCTGGTATCCTGCTTTGGTTTGGCGCTGGTCCAATCAAGGGATTTGCCGTTACTTTGAGTATCGGTATCCTGACTAGTATGTTCACTTCCCTGGTTTTGACCCGGGTAATTATGGAACTTGTAACCAAAAACAGGGCACGATCCGGGCTTAGCATTTAGTTGCTTGCCCTCGTGAGAGGTGGAATAGATATGCAATTACTGACCAATACAAATTTTGACTTCATCAGTAAAGCGAAGTTTTCGTTTGTACTGTCTGTGGTGTTGATTCTAGTCGGGGTTGGGTCGCTGTTAATAAATGGCGGACCAAACCTGAGTATCGATTTTACAGGTGGTACAATTTTGCAGGTAAAGATTACTCCTGCACCGGATATCACAGATGTCCGTGGTGCAATTGAAGCTGCGGGTTTTGAAGGAGTCCAGGTTCAGGATTTTGGTGCTGCTGATGAGTTTTTGCTCACTTCACCATCAATTAAGTCTGGAGAACTGGACACTGCCAATGCAATGCAGGCAGCTTTGGTAGAAGGACTTTCTGGAAGTAACATTGAGATGCGTCGTGAAGAGGCTGTCGGTCCTAAAATTGGTGGGGAGCTGAAATCAGCCGCAATGAACTCTGTTGTTGCTGCACTGGTGCTGATTATTCTTTACATCACTATTCGGTTTATTTTCCGATACGGTGTTGCTGCAATTATCGCTCTTGTTCACGATGTTTCAATTACTCTTGGTATATTCTCTTTATTGGACAAGGAAGTTTCCTTGACCATTATAGCAGCGTTTTTGACCATTATCGGTTACTCGCTCAATGATACAATTGTTGTGTTTGACCGTATTCGTGAAAACATGAAATTGCGTCGTAAAGAGAGTTATAAAGATGTTGTCAATCGTTCAGTTAATGAGACTTTGAGTCGTACAATCATTACGTCGTTAACAACTTTGATTGTAGCTGGCACCCTGTTTGTTTGGGGTGGAGCTGTGATTCATGACTTCGCATTTGCTCTTGTATTTGGTGTTTTTGTTGGTACATATTCATCGATCTTTGTTGCCAGCCCTGTTCTGGTTTGGTGGAACGATCGTAAGATTACTGACCCAAAGAGACATCGCGCAGGACTGTAAATCAGTCAGGGATAAAGAAACCCGGTTCTGCTTTTGCAGGGCCGGGTTTTTCTGTATCATAAACCGTGTTATACTGTTATTCTGGAACATTGATCTGCCACTGATTGTTTAAAGCTGTTGAGGTATTCTGATGAAGCGTCTTGTTGTGTTTGTTTTGTTAATTGCCGTATCTGCTTCCTGCGAAGAAGCAGACTTGCTCAATAGCGTGAGTAATGCATTGACTACCGGGAATTACCAATTGATGAGTGAACTGATATCAGACGATGGTGCATTGATTAATCTTATTCCTGATCAGAAAAAGAATCACAATTATACTTCCAGGCAATCATTCTATCTCTTCAAAATTATTTTCGATGGAAGAGAAACAAGCAATGTTGAGGTTGTGCGAATTAAATACAACAAAGAGAAAAATCGCTTACAGGCAGTATTGTTATGGGAATATGCAGTTGGTGAGAATAATTTCAGCGAGACTCTTTTTCTGTTGGCAGTAAGAAATGATGACAAGTGGAAACTGGTTGAATTGACAGGCGGTAGATAGTTGCTTGCCAAAATACTCATATTACTACTTTTAGCTATGCCTTGTATTGCTCAGGATGCTGGACCGCTACCTGAAATATTTGATGATCTTATATCAGAAATTGAAGAAAGCTCTATTGATAATTTCCCGATTTCTACAGTGTTGTGGGTTGATGGGGTTCGCACAGAATGGTCAGGTGAACCTGAACCGTTTACACTTCCTGCTGACTTGGAACAACGTTATCTCGAAAGAAGTTTGCGTCTGATTTGCTGGCGTGGATTTTCCGCTTATGGCGATACAATCAGGGAGTGGCAGCTAAAACTCGCAGATAATAATGGTGCCTTGGAACTGGACTATGCTGATAACCAAAAGTTGGTTCTGAATGTTGATTCTCGAAGAATCAGTTCTGGTCTGGAAATAATTCATAGCCACAATATTGAGTTACCTCAAACTGCTGGTAATCCGGAATTGCAGATGATGATTGTGAGTCCTGGGCAGAAATTTTTGGAGAGGATGTCAAATGCCAGGATGTCGCTGTTGCTTTTTGGTCTGTTGGGGGCATTGCTGATTCTTCCTGGTGCTGTTCGCAGGTCAGGCAAGATGCTAATTGTCGGGTTAGTTGCAGCAAGATTGGTTTGGCGGTTTGTTGACTTGTTCCATTACATTCAGCAAGGATGGCCTGGTGAAGGTTTTGCCAACCCTGTAAGCTTGAAAAGTCTGGTAGATCCTGCGTATTTCGCAACAACTCGATATGGTGGATTGTTTGCCTCATCTGCAGATGCTCTACTGACATCGATGCTTGTTTTTGGGCTGTTTCTGACTATTGGTAAATGGATAATTCAAAATCGACATAAGCTACGTGTCGGTCCAAGTGTTGTTAGAGAAATATTATTTGGGTTAATTGCTGCAGCTGGGTTACTGCTAGTCAGCGATTTTATCGGCGAAATTGTTCGCAATGCAAATGCCAGGCTAATTGGTGTCAGAGTACCGTTGCTGTTTCCCACATTCTGGGCCTTGCATGCTTCATTGTTACTGGTTGGGGTTTCTGTAATAGCTTTGCTTGTATCTATTGCGGCGGGCTTCCGGAAACATCTTGGTAAGCCTTTTGGAATTGTTGCTGTTGTTTCCGCATTGTTATTACTTCTGATTTTTGGGGACTCCCTCTTTAATAACGGCAAATTAATTTTACTGATAATGGTTTGGCTGATGTGGGTAGCTCCATCACTGCGGCCAGCAAAAAATATTCCGTTACGCAGGCTGTCATGGACATTGCCTCTGTTGACTGCAATATGCTGGAATTATATGAATACATCTGGTGCTTACTGGCGAACAGGCGGCAGATGGCTGGATCGAAAAGCTGTTGAGATAACTGAGCCAGGCCATGAACGCGCGCACTTCCTTATGGAAAATCTTCTCACTGAAATTGCTTCATATGATATAGAAACTGGTAATATATCAGGTGGATACAACTCTGATTTGTGGAGCGATTGGGATGCCTATTCACTTTGGCAACAAGCTGGTATCAGAGAAATGAACTTGCCGTGCAGGTTGGATTTGGTCAAACACGATGGCACGGTCCTAAGCGTTTTTGCAACTGGTTCTTTGCGTGATTATGGATATGAAATAAGTGATCGGTCGGAGTGGAGCACTTCAACAAGTGTAGTCAGCAGGCCTGGCGTTTCTCGGGAAATTCACTTGCAACAGGAGCACAGAATTTATCCCGATGGTGATCAACGAGTATTACGAGGTGAAATAAGCCGGCATGGTGGTGGCTGGATTGGGCTGGAGCTTGTAACAGATTCCTCACGTCTTTCAACCTTGCGTGCACGAGTTGGTGCAGGAATAAAACAGAACCCTGTAAATGGCTATTCACCAAGACAGGAAATCGATAGCGAATTGTTGTTGCTTCGTGGAAATTCCAATCAGTGGCTGGCAACCGGTTCTCATTCAATTCCTGAAAAACGGAGTAGCGAAACTGTTTCTAAACTGCAGAATGGCGAGCTGGAATGGGGCCATGTCTGGGTAGATGGCAAAGAATATCGATCTGTTTGGGCACAGCATCAGAGTAGTGACTTTGGTTACCTGCTTGGGGTTGGAGAATCAAAGCTACGTGACAAAGTTTTGGATATGTCGCGATTGATTTTGCTGGATTTGTTATTGCTGGCTGTTTTCTCACTGATTTCGTTACCATTTCTACTGATTACCCGCAGGTTACCTGCATTCAAACTCGGTTTTCAGGAACGATTTCTAGCAATTTATCTGGTTCTTGGTTTATTGCCTTTGCTTTTGGCCGGGACATTTATCAACAGATTGAGCCATGATTGGCTCGCCGATGAAGCTCGTGATCAGGTCAGTCAGGGACTGAATGCAGCTCAACAACAGTTACGCGGGTTGCTTGCTGAACAGGGCAGGGCCCTTGCTGGCAGTGACTACATTGGTGACCTGATTGCCAGTAGAGTCAGTGACGGCAGGCCACTTGGGCCATTTGAAGCAAGACAGGGAATGGTTTTTGCTGCCGATGGCAGTTTACTACTTGATGAAACTTTAAGTGACCTGGATTCTGATGAAGCAACGTTGTTGCTGGACCAGGCTCGTACATCGCCGTTGTTTCTAATGCAGGATGATACCGGAACATTTGTAGGAACAGTAATACCTGTCGATCTTTCTGTGCTTCCTGAAAGCAGCACTCATAATGGAAATTTTATATATCGGCAATTGATTGACAGCGATATGGTAACCGGTTTGGGGCAAATTATTCAGGGTGAAGTTACTTTGCATATCGATGGTGTTGCTTTTGCTGCAAGTCATCCTGAACAACTGTTTTCCGGAGCCAGTCCTGTGTTGTTGTCGCCGGAAATTTATAGCTCACTGAATAGTAATTTAGGGAATCACTATCTGCATCAGGACAGCGAGTCGGGTATGTCATGGTCTGGAATGTTGCCAATTCCTGTATTGAAAAACGATGGATCAGTATTGAGTCTGAGTAAAATGCCAGCGGTGCTGAGTGTGACTCTTCCTGCTCGAAAAGCTGAATTCATGTTCCAGCGTGACAGGACGATCTTGTTTTTAGCTGGTCTTGCCACACTGATTTTTTTAACTGCAATGCTGCTTGGTCTTGCATTGACCTGGCAGATATTTGTGCCGGTGCGAGTGCTGCTTGACGCAACCAGGCAACTTGCTGACGGCAACTATGACGCACCACTTCCTGCGGTTCGTGGTGATGAGGTTGGTATGTTGAGTGCATCGTTTGGCTCAATGCGTGACAATCTGCAATCTGCTCAAACCCAGCTTGCCGATCGGGAAAAATTTTTGGCTAACCTGCTGGCAACTGTTCCAGTTGGTGTAGCAGTTTTCGATGCCCAGGGAAATACTGTTTCGTTTAATCCAACAGGTATAGAAATATTAACGCTGTTTGATAGCGGTGAAAACTGTGAACAACGATTATTGAAAATGTTCAGAAATGAAGTTCCACATGGCGAAGGCGAAGCTGAGATAACATCGATTGATATGAGCAGAACCTTGCGTGGCCGGATTGCTCCTCTGAGGCTACCTGAAGATACCGGTCACACTTTGCTGGTGTTCGAGGATGTGACGGAGTTCCTATCGACAAAGCGGATGGCAATCAATGCTGAGCTGGCAAGACAGGTTGCACATGAAGTGAAAAATCCTCTCACTCCAATTCAGTTGTCGATTCAATTTTTACAGCAGGCCTGGCGCGACAAGGCTGAAAATATGGACGAGATTGTTGAGTCTACTGCAGACCAGGTGCTGCGACAAGTTGGGTTGCTGCGCACAATTGCAACGGAGTTCTCGCTTTTAGGAAGGCCTGAAGAGTTGGATTGCAAACCGATTGATTTGCTGTCGATTGTTAAAGATGCAACTTCCGGTTACGTAACTGCCGATGGTTTGTCTCTTGTCGAAATCAAGGATACTGAGCTGCCAAATGTAATCGCACATGAGGACTCACTGCTGAAAATATTGGCGAATCTGATGGAAAACTCGTTGCTGAGTTGCGAGAACCGTGACGATTTGGAGTTGGAAGTCGATTGGGTAATAAACGATGAGACAGTGTCAATTATTTGGCAAGATAACGGTCGTGGACTTGCCCCTGGAGTAGCGGAAAGATTGTTTGAGCCTTATTTTTCAACTCGAAATGAAGGCACAGGTCTGGGATTGCCAATTTGCAGAAGCTTGCTGAGCAAAATGGGCGGAAAAATCACTCTGGCCAATCGTGTTGAGGCAAATGGTGTGGTTGCAAAAGTGACTTTGCGGAAGGTCTCTGAATGAAGCGTTTGATTCTGGTGATTGTGATGTTGTTTGTTTTCAATACAGCAAGCGGCGTAACAATTGCCCGATTACAATATGATGGCGGGGACTGGTACTGTGACCCAGGCTCTCTTGACAACTGGCTGATTGAACTGGAAAACAGAACCGGTATCAAAGTTGAGCGCCCTGTTGTTGTGGTGAAAATGGACAGCGAAGATTTGTATCGATATCCTTTTTTGTATATGTCAGGCCATGGGAAAATAATATTTTCCGATCGCGAAACAGACCAACTTCGCAGGTATCTTGATGCAGGTGGATTTTTGTTTGTGGATGACAATTATGGGTTGGACAGTTCTTTTCGCCAGCTGATGATTTCCGTATTTCCCGATACACCGCTGGAAGTTATACCTAACGATCATCAACTGTTTCACTGCTGGTATGATTTACCAGGTCTGCCAAAAATACATGAGCACGACGGCGACCCAGCTACTGCTTATGGCATTATTAAAGACAATCGATTGCAGGTTCTTTACACATGGAGCAGCGATATCGGTGATGGACTAGAAGATCCGTTGACCCATAATGATCCTCCTGCGGTTCGGGAACTGGCAATCAGAATGGCTGTAAACATTATGGTTTATGCAATGACGCATCCGTAAGCGAGGGATAAAATCAACCAGGAAAAACAGTTTCAACAATCACTGAATCGGCTTTGGCAAAAAGCCCGACTGCGCATGCTGCTGTCTGGTGGATTTGCTGCTGTGTCGATGTTTTTGTTTGTTGTTGCTGGAGCAGCATTGCATCTCGGAGTCAGAGATACCGTACCAATATCAGTCAAACTTGTTGTCGATGTGTTGCTTGTTGCTGTGCTTCTGAAACTACTTTTCTATTTTCTGATTCAACCTCTGAACTCAGTTCGTTCGCTGAAGAAATTCTGTTCTGAGCTGGAACAAAAAGGTGAATTCTCAAATCAGATGAGTGCTGCTGAGGAAGTGCTTCGTCAGCCGGACAGGTGGTATGGAAAAGGCCTGAACAGTGATTTGACCGATAGACTGTTGCATGCTGCCCACAATGATATCGAAAATATTGATATAGACAGGATCCTGCCGCTACGTGCAGGTGTGAAACTGTTAATTACTTCTTTTACTGGTCTTCTAATTGCTGCCTTGCTGATTGTAACGATGGGACAGCAGTTGCAGGGTGGCCTGTTGCGAGTTGTCAATCCTGTCGATAATGAAAATCTGCCACCAGAGGCCAGCCTTTTCCTGGAAGAAAGTTTTTTGACTATTGCAGTTGGTGAGTCAGTTGAAGTTGCAGTGCTTGATGCAGGTGAATCCAGTAGCGGAGTTGAATGCAGATACAGATACGGTGGCGGAGTATGGAAAAGTATTGAAGCAACTGTTGATCAAAGTGAAGGTGTTTTTACTCGATACAAATGTGAACTGCCTGAGTTGACTGAGCCTGTCGATTTTTATTTTACACGTGATAGAATGAACAGCCAAACCGGAAAAGTCAGCATTACTTATCCGCCGTTGGTTAATTCTCTTTCCGGTGTTGTTGTGCCGCCTGAGTACACTGGCCTGCCTGAGTATGAGTTGTCGCGTGTGCCATCGTTTTTCAGTGTCCCTGAAATGAGTCAGATGAAGTTGATGGGGCAGTGTAGTGAAGATCTCCAGGATGTGAAGGTTGTTGCCAGTGATATGTTGAACAGGGCTGTCAGTTTTGATGGACAGGTGTTTACTTCAAACTGGAAAATAGAAAATCAGTTTACATACGGTTTTGAACTGACTGACACCAGTGGGACTGTCAGTGAAGAATCGATGCCGTGGCAGGTTGCAATTATTCCAGATCAAAAACCATCGGTTTCCTTGATGACATTGCCTAATGACGGGATTTTACCTGTAGACAATCTGGTTCTGGTTGAGATTAATGCTGTTGATGATTACGGAATTGCCGGGCTACACCTGCAGTTATCGACTAGTGAAAACAAGTGGGAAAATGTGCAGCAACTGAGCACGGATAGTCTGGTTGTTGATCTTTCCAATGTTATGATAATGCCTGGAGAGTCGATAAAAATGCGGGTGAAAGCTGTTGATAACAGGCCATCACCATCTGGAGTGGCTTTTTCTAATGTCGCTGAGTTCAGAATGCCAACTGCATCAGAATTGTTTTCCCTGGCAGAGGATCAGCACGAAGAGTCGGACCAGCAACTCAAAGAGCTCCGTGAGCAAAGTAAAATCAGCACAGAAGAACTTGAGCGTATCGAACGGGAGTTG
>JAAESD010000078.1 GCA_024229695.1 bacterium | reverse complement strand
GAATCAGAAACTGCTCTTGGTGGTGGTAACGGGTTGATTCCAAATCTTCCAGAGAATCCATTAGAAGCAGTCAGTGGTCAGAGTAAAGTCAAAGTGAACTTTGTTAACCATATGAATCACGATACGGATAACAATGTAGAAATACAAGGGGTCGTTTCTGATATTGGTAACACTGCACTCAACGGTTCATTGACTAATGCCGCAACTAGTATTACTTGTGATGATGTTTCTAACTTCCCAACTGCTGGTACTGTGAGAATTGATAACGAACTTATCACATACACAGGTAAATCTGGTACGACAGGACTAACTGGTTGTACTAGAGGCACAGTTAAGGGTGACGGCACAGCAACAGCTGCTGCCGCACACGATGATAATAGTATCGTAGAACTTTATATGTTCGCTGGTATTCCTTTGGTTGAGGTTAACAAAGTACATACTGCTATTGAGAATCCGGAGTTAGATAGTTTCATTATCAACACAAGTACAAATGCAACAACTACTACAACAGGTGGTGGTACAAGAATTTATGCTACCAAGAATATCTCTTATGATGTTCTTCAACCAATCATACAAACAATGGACTTGCCTAATACTACATTGACGGCAAAGTTGCAGACAACATCTGGTTCAACTGTTGGTTCAACTCAACAGTCATTCACCAGACTGAGCACTACAACTGCTATTGATATTCCATTGAACGAAGATTATTATTTTGATACACCAAATCTTATTTGTTCTCCAAATAACGAGACAAACGAGTTATCAAGTAATAAATCTTTCCGTCTAGGTATGACATTGACATCTACTAAAGATAACGTGTCACCTGTTATTGATATGCAGAGAATGTTTGCTATGTGTGTTAGTAGTCGTTTGAACGAGATTGATAGTTCATCGGATGTTAATACTACATTCACGAACTACAAAGCAATGACAGAATCGGAAGGTGATAATAACTCCGCAATTTACATTACGAAGAAAATTACTTTGGCGAATACTGCTACAGCATTGAAAGTAATGTTTGATGCTGTACAGATGTCGGGTGCAGATATTCGTGTACTCTACAAGTTACAACGACTTGATGCTGCTGAACCATTTGAAGATTTGGGTTGGACTAACTTCACAGGTTCAAGTGATACAGCAGACGGATTGCCAGAAGGAGCAGTACCCACATCAAAGAACCGTGATGACTTTAAAGAATACACATATCTTGCTGGTAAGAAAACAAATGGAACAGGTACTGCACTAGATGAGTTTAATGCCTTTGCAATTAAGATTGTAATGCAGGGTAATAATAGTGCAACACCACCAATCATTAAGGACTTTAGAGCTATCTCATTAGCAACATAATATGGAAATTATTGAAGGCAGAACTGATATTGTAAAGGACCCAAAAACGGGTGCCGTTATTAGTATTGACTCTGATGCTCATAAGGCCGCAGTAGAATCGGCAAGGGCAAGAGAGTCTGCAAAAGATCAACTAACAACTAATACAAATGATATAAATAGTATAAAAGAAGAATTGTCCGACATAAAGAACATGATGAGACAGTTACTTGGGAGTATGACAAACGATGGCCGATAGAAGTGTAGCAACGACAGATACATTAGAGACCTTGAGAACTACTTATAATAGTACCTCAACGGACGTAGGTGATATTGGCGATCTCAATAATTCCTTTACAGGTACTCCAACTGATATAGTTGAGGCCGTCAATTCAAAAGCAACACAGGGTTTTAGTGTGGCGATGGCCGTAGCACTAGGATAATATAATAGGAAATAACAAATGGCTAACGATTTTAAATCAGCAACAGCAACAAGTTTGGCTATCGACTCCGGTACATTCACAACTTTATACACCGCTCCAGGCAGTAAGACTTCTATCATTCTAGAAATTGATATTGCTAATAAACACTCAGCAGATATTACTACTAGTGTTTTGATTAGTGATTCGTCTGGTGGTAACGATGCTTATATCGTCAAAGGTGCTCCAGTACCCATTGGTGGTGCTCTCAAAGTTGTATCAGGACAAAAGATAGTAATGGAAACTGGCGATGTCTTAAAGGCAGCCGCAAGTGTAGCAACTGCTGCTGACGCAGTGGTATCAATCTTAGAGGACGTCTAATATGTCTGGCGGATATATCGGAACAGCTCCTGCTGACCGCGATCCAGCAGTAGGTAATGATACAGTAGGCACATCTAAAATTCAGGATGATGCAGTCACTGCTGCTAAGTTAGCTAACTCTATCAATACTGAAATTGCTGCTAACACAGCAAAGGTAACAAACGCTACACATACTGGTGATGTAACTGGAGCGACTGCTCTTACTATTGCTAATGATGCGGTAGAACAGGCTATGATTGCTGATGATGCTGTTGGTGCTGACCAGTTAGCATCTAATGCTGTAGTAAATGCCAGTATCGCCTCAAGTGCTGCTATTGATGCAACAAAGATAGCAGATGGTTCTGTGACAAGTACAGAATTTCAATACATCAATACACTGTCGTCTAATGCCCAGACGCAGTTAGATGCCAAACCAGATTTGTCTGACGACCAAACTTGGACCGGTTCACAAAGGGGTACAGTGACTACAGATAATGATGGTTCATTTGACCAGGATGGAGCCAATAACTTTTTCTGTACTCCGTCTGGTAATATAACATTAACTTTTACTAATCATACAAGTGGTCAAAGTGGTTATATTCTTTTGAATAATGCAGGTGGCCATACAATTTCACTTCACGCTAATACAAAAGGCGATGCTAATTTAGCTGCCACGCTTTCTACCGCCGGGACATATCTAGTATCGTATTTTGATACTAACGGTATTGCTTACTGTACGACCTCTGCGGTGTTTGCGTGATATGTCACTTCTTCAAAACGCTAACGCAATTCCATCTAGAGGTTACGACTTGGAACAGTCGTTGCGGTTTAATGATGATGACACTCCTCATCTGAGCAGGACTCCAAGTAGTGCTGGTAATCGCAAAACTTGGACGTGGAGTGGTTGGATAAAAAGAGGAACAACTAGTTCTGCTTTGCAGATTATTTTTAATCAAGGATCAAATGTAAACAACTGTACAGTTTTGCAGATAAGTTCTAGCGATACGATAAGTTTTGTTCACGTTGATGGTGGTAGCAATACAAGTCATGTGGTTGCAACTCCAAACTTTAGAGACCCTGCCGCTTGGTATCATCTAGTTTTTAAGATAGATACCACCGAATCAACTGCCGCAGATCGTGTAAAAATATATGTAAACGGAGAAGAACAGTTATATAGCACCACTACTTATCCATCTTTAAATATGGATACCGATGTAAACAGCACTGATCTTTCAGTTTTCGGTCAGCAAGTTGCATCAACACCGTTTTCTTTTGACGGCTACCTAGCAGAAGTTCACCTCATAGACGGCACTGCCCTGACACCCGCATCCTTTGGACAAACAAAGTCATCTACCAATCAATGGGTACCTAAACAAGTAACAGGACTTACTTACGGCACTAACGGCTTCTACCAGAAATTCTCATCTACAGACCTAGCGAATAGTTTTACGGATGACCATGTTCTTTCAACCCAAACCGCCTTTACCCCAAGTGAAACTCTTACTTGCGATATATTGCTTGTTGGTGGAGGTGGTAGTGGTGGTAATGGTCAGGGTGGTGGTGGTGGCGCCGGACAAGTTAGAGCTATCGCAGGACAATCAATGTCTGCAACTTCTCATGCTGTAACTGTTGCATATGGTGGCGATAATGCTAATGCTATTTTTTCTATAGGTTCTAATGGTGGTACAACTTCACTAGGTTCACTACCAACTGCCATCGGTGGCGGTGGTGGTGGTTCGTATGATGGGAACTCCGGTCTAGACGGTGCCAGTGGTGGTGGTGGCGGTGGTAGAGAAGGTAATGGTGTCAATAACGTGCCGGGAGGAAGTGGTTCAGCTGGGAACAATGGCGGCCAGGGTACGATGCGTCAAGGCGGTGTTTACGGTGGTAATGGTGGCGGTGGTGGAGCTGGTGGGGCTGGTTCCAACGGCGTTCAGCAAGGCGTTGGTGGTGCTGGTGGTATTGGTGTAACAAACGATTATAGAACTGGCTCAGCAGTTTACTACGGTGGTGGTGGTGGCGGTGCTGACTATAGCGCCCATGCTGGTGGTGCCGGCGGCCAGGGTGGTGGTGGTAGAGCAGCGACTACCGGAGGTGGTACAGACCAACTTCCTGGAGAACCAAATACTGGTGGTGGCGGTGGCGGTGGTGCTATCGTTAAAGGCGCAGCTGGTGGTTCTGGAATAGTCGTTGTTCGTTATCAATCTAATACACAAAAGGCAACAGGTGGAACAGTAACTACATATGGTTCTGGAGCAAGTCAGTATTATGTTCATAGTTTTACTGATGTAGCCCACACCATAACCGCTAACGGTGACGTAGCCAACTCCCGCGCTCAAGCAAAGATAGGCGATTCATCCATTTATTTTTCTGACGCATCTGGAGCAAATCCGTACTTAACCATACCAGACTCAAGCGATTGGGATTTAACTGCCACAGCAGATTGGACTTGGGAGTTTTGGCTTTATAGAACAACTACAGACGCTTCTGGTGATGCTCTTATTAATCGCGCTGATGGCAGTGG
>JAAESD010000077.1 GCA_024229695.1 bacterium | reverse complement strand
GATGCTGCTTATTTCAATCACTATTAATTATTGAAGGATGGAATCAAACTTGAAAACTCAAAATTTAGGAAACGATAACTTGGTATCTATTAGTGGTACAAAATTATATGTAGAAAAAGCCGGAAAAGGCGAGACTGTTTTGCTGATCCATGCAGGGATTGCTGACAATCGTATGTGGGATAAGCAATTTGACCTTTTGTCAAAGACCAATACTGTTATTCGTTTTGATCTGCGGGGCTGCGGCGATTCAAAAATGTCTTCTGGGGCATTTTCACATCAACAGGATATTCTAGTGGTCAGTTAAGTTGATTTTTGTACATTTACAACAGGATAAAGCCGTTTGAGTTTGATGCGCGCATCATCAGTAGTAAAGCGCCAGTCAATACAAGCCTGTTTGGCATTGCGATGTTGAGACCAAGCAGCAGTTTTCTCAGATACTGAAGTAATATCAGGCAATCTGGTTCTGAGACACTGTCTCCGAAGAACAGACAATTCGCATTCAGCAATGTTGAGCCAACTAGCATGAACAGGTGTGTAATGCCACTCGATCTTCTCAGTAATTCGTCGAGCTTCAGCAGGTGAGTAACGTTCATACAAACAAGCCGGATGATGGATATTGAGATTGTCTGTTACTAACACGATCTTGTCAGCATCTGGATAGATCTCATCAACGAGTTCTTTGAGAATGACGGCAAAATCGAGCTTGGTGCGTTGAGATCGAACCCATACTTTTCTGAAACCTGCTAAGGGTTCAACAGCCAGAAATAGAGCACAGGTGCTCTTTCGCTCATATTCATAATCTACTCGTTTAGCCTTGCCCTTTTTCATTGGGATCTCACCTTTGGGTGTGCTTCTCAAGTTTTTATGGATTTCATCCAAACAGACTTGTGGGCGCTTGGCATCGTAGGGCTGTTGATAGACTGAAAGAATATCTTCCATCTGCGCCACAAATCGAGCTGATGCTTCAGGAATACACCATGATTTCACTTGCCAAGGCTTAAGTTCGTTTTTTTCAGTGTATCACCAATGGCTACATGGCTGATTGTCTCAACCAACTCGAGTTCCACCAGCTTGTCGGCGAGCAATCTCAGTGTCCAACGCACTTGCCCTTCCGGTGGGTCACTGCATACCAATGCAATCAAATGTGCTTCCACTTCGCCATCGATCTTTGGCTTTGCTCCTGGTCTGGGACGGTCGTAGAGGCCATGTTCAAGACCGCCATTCAGGTAGCGTCTTTTCACATTCGATATTGTGCCTATGCTAGTGAGCATCATGTTTGCGATTTCTTGGAGTTTTCTTTTCTCTCCTTGACTACGATCCAGCAATAGCAATATCCTGGCTCTTCCTAAAACTCGAGCTGAGTGTTTGCCTGACTTTATCAGGTGTGAAAGTTCTGTTCGTTCTTCTTCTGGGAGTGTGATATGTTTTGCCATTCTCCCAGTATTACATGTTTTCTCGTTTTGGCAAGATTTATCTTAACAATGCACTAG
>JAAESD010000076.1 GCA_024229695.1 bacterium | reverse complement strand
CCGATCTTGATACCCCCTGACTTCTGACTGAGACCGGTATCTGTTTAATCCTGTTTCCCTTCACTTCCAGATCCAGTTCTGACAAACCTTGGTAAGGAAAGGCTGAGATTTCCTCTAAAGCGATTTTCAAGAAACAACTGCATCAACTGGCCATAGGACAGCAAAACTGCAGTCATGTCAAAGAGAAAAACGGGTTACGACGTTGATGGAATGTTACCCTTCGTTGGGGAGTTTGCACGCTTCCAATACGTCATGGAAGCAATGTTGTGTATTATGATCATTCCTCAGACCCTGCAGGTCCTAATCATGTATTTTGCTGCCCAAAACCCCGGCTGGAGATGTGCTTCCAACAGTACTGTGTGTAAAACTAATACCACTTATACTGCAGGTAACTCTGGGTATGAACTCCGGTGTGATATGGCTAGGAAAGATTGGGAGTTTGCACAGCCAAAAGATTTCTCTATCGTGACACAGGTTTGTTTGTATAGCGTTTGCCAATATCAAACATTGTTAAAGCTTATTTGCTCTAT
>JAAESD010000075.1 GCA_024229695.1 bacterium | reverse complement strand
GGCACATATTATAATTGTTCGGTTGTAAATGACCAAACACGATGTAAATCCTGTCGAATCACTGGAGGTTTCCATGTACCGCAAGTTCTTATTCATTTTCCTGGCTGTAATGCTTATGTCAATATCGGTAAATTCTGCCGAAAACTGGCCTTATTTGCCAAATGGCGACATCGGTGGTGTCGATTTCCGTAATGCCTACCCTGAGTATGATGGTCGCGGCGTAGTTGTCGCAATTCTTGATACTGGTGTCGATGCATTTGCCCCCGGAATGGGACTTACCTCTCTGGGAGGCACCAAGATGATTGAGTGCCGTGATTTTACTCCAGAAGGTGAGTGGACTCTGACTGAGGCAACTGTCGAAGATGGCGTAATTATTCATGAAGATGGCTTGCGTCTGGAAGGTGCTGCTGATTTGAGTGTTGCACCTGACTTTGATGGAAAAATCTGGTTCGGCATAGTTTCTGAAAATGATTTTCATAACAATGATGGTGTAAATGATTTCAATGATGATGGCGATACTACAGATAAGTTTGGTTTGATTGTTTATAAAGCCAATCGTGCTGAAGTTGAAGATGCACTGGACGTAGGTTGTGGACTTGACATGCTGGCCGGTTTGAATGAAACCGCTGCAGCTACTGTTGCAGAGGAACGATCATCCAAAGAAGTGTGGCTGGTTGTTGTCGATGCAGATGCAGATGGTCATCTTGACGATGAAACTCCAATGCGCGATTACCATGTGAACTACGATCTGTTCACACCTCGCAACGATGATAATCCTGACACAAGAAGTTTGATGGCATGGGCAGTAAATGTAGATGCTAATGAAGATTATCTTGGCAAACCTCTTGCTCCAACTCTTGAGTTCCATTTCGATTCAGGAAGCCACGGTTCTCACTGTGCAGGTATCGCTGCCGGTAATGATGTCATGGGTCAAAAGGATATGGACGGTACTGCTCCAGGTGCCTGGTTGATTTCGATGAAGCTTGGTGACAACAACATGTCCGGTGGTGCAACTCGTACAAGTAGCATGAAAGATGCTTACGATTATGCTGTTGAGTTTGGCAAAAAATATGGACTGCCAGTTGTTGTTAATATGAGTTTTGGAATTGCATCGGTTGAAGAAGCTGAAGATGATATGGGTGAATATCTGGATGAATTATTGTCTGAAAACCCAGGTTTTTATGTCTGTACATCTGCCGGTAATGAAGGCCCAGGTCTTTCGACAATCGGTATTCCCGGAACAAGCGGCAGTGTGATTACAGTTGGTGCATATATCAGCAAGGAAACTGGCCGTGATCTTTACGATGCCAACTTGCCAATGAACACTCTCTATGCATTTAGTAGCCGCGGTGGCGAAACTCCAAAGCCTGATGTTGTAGCTCCTGGTGGCGCACTTTCAACTGTGCCTGGTTTTGTTGACGGACCTGCCCGATACAACGGAACATCGATGGCTTCTCCTCAAGTAGCTGGCGCAGTTGCCTGTCTTGTGAGCGCATCGCTTGCAGAAGGAAAAGAAATTCACTGGGGAATGATAAAGCGTGCACTGATTGCAGGCGCAACTCCGGTTAAAGGTCTGCAACTGTTTGAACAGGGTGGCGGACTTGTAAATATTACAAATTCATGGAATGTGTTGAAGAAATTGTCTGACAGCAAAACTGCTCATCAGGTTCTGGACTTCCAGGTTGAAACAGCCTGCCCAATTCAGATCGATGGTATGGCACCGGCAGCATACTGGCGCACACCAGGTGGTCTGCCAACTGAAGATGAACGCGTCAGATTTACAGTTTCTCCAATTTTCCACCCTGATATGACTCCTGATGAGATTGATAACTTCTTCCGTTCATTCACATTCAAAAGTGAAGCTCCATGGCTGAAAGTTATCACAGGTAAAGATTACATCCGTGGCGATTCCTCAATGACTGTTGACCTGAAATACAAAGGCAAGAATATGAGTGAGCCTGGTGTTTATTCAGCAAGAGTTATCGGTAGTCTGGATTCTGGCGATTTGTCAGGCCTGGCTGGTCGTGAACTTTATCTCTGGAACACAATTGCTATCGGTCATAAAACCGGTCAGGACAATGGCTATAGTCATTCATTTACCGGCTCTGGTTTAGCAGCAAGCACTGTACATCGATATCATGTGGATGTACCAGCAGCAGCTACAGCAATGCGTGTAAGACTTGAAGTCAGTAAAAATACCGGCAGTAAAAAAGGTGCTGGTGCTTATGTTGAAATCAACAATCCTGAAGGTTTTGTAAGAGGTGGCTGGAACGGTTATGCAAGACCAGATGGTCCATCGGTAACCGATGCAGTTGTAACTCCTGATGAACTTTATGCAGGAACCTGGGGATTCAATGTTGTTGCTGGAATTACCAATCTCAGCGACACAGGCTACAAGCTTACTGTTTCATTTGATGGTTACGATGCTCCTGAAGAAATTGTGATTGCTCCTGTTTCTGATACTGCTGATTCCCACGATGCAAACTTCACAGTTATTCGTGAGTTCCCTGGAGTATTCAAGGGCAGTGCCAAGGCAGCTGTACTTGGTTTCCGCAAAGAGCAGGAAGTTACTGTTGAAGAGGCTGATACATGGTCACACACTTTCACTTTGGATAGCACAACTCCATCGGCAAGTTTTGATTTTAAAATGAGCCAGGAAACTGCAAACCTGTTCACCGATTGCTGCCTGAACATCTTGGACAGCAGTGGTGTACAAGTTAGAAAAGGCAGCTTTAATGGAGAGACTGGTCATACTGGAATCAGTCTGCCAGCAGGAGCTGAAAGTGCTACTTATACTGTGAAAGTTGTCGGTGGATTTGCATTGGCAGAGAAACAGAAAGAGTGGGGCTTTGATGTTGTGGAGATGTATAACTTTGCTTCACCAGTTGCCGGTTCTGTGAAACGAGCTGGTGGCGGATCATTGAAACTTTATTGCGGTGTTCCATGTGACATCGATGTGAGTTTTGATGGTACCTGGGCAGAGACTCCAGAGGGAATGCATCCTTACGGTGCCGTGAAATTCATGGACAGCAATCTTGATGATGAAATGCCAGCTGACAAGGGTGGCAGACTTGTAATGGAGATTCCTGTTTTTGTTAAATAGAAAAGTTTTGTAAATTAATCACCTGCCTTCTAACTGAGGGCAGGTGATTTTTAATAGGAGAGTTAATGTCTTTTTCAGCGATAATCAGAAAAATGTTTGGTTCAAGCATGACACCACCGGATAGTGCCAGCACGATGAGTAGAAATGCCGAGTGCTGGTGTGGTAGCGGCAAAAAATACAAGCAGTGTCATTATGAATCGGACAGGGGTTATTTTACAGCCAAACAGAATGAGGGTTGCCAATCTGGTGGCTGAAGTAGATAATCACCTGAAAGTTATTCAGGTTTACTTCAATAGGAGATGATATGAAAATCAAATTATTGCTTTGTCTTGTATTACTGGTTAGTGGTTGTGGAGATAGTACTGTAACTCCAGACCCAGGCCCTGAACCTATTGAGTATCCATTCCCTGACACTAAAGAGCAATTACTGGCAAACTTTAAAATAGCTTATCAGGAAATGGATATTGACGGGTATCGTGAATGCTTGAGTGAAAATTTCAAGTTCATATTTACAGTTGAAGATCAGGCTCAATATGGACTTCCCAATCAATTTATTGAAAGAGCAGAAGATCTGGAAATTATGACCAGAACTTTCTCAGGTGACTCATATGAAACACCATATGGTACACAGCCAGGGTTGCAGAGTATCACAATTTCAAATTGGAGTAGTACAGGAATATGGCAGCAGGAATCTGCAAACCACCCGTATTTCCCAGAATCATATCTGGCCTTGTATGACATCTATTTAGTTTATTCTGAAGTAGGTGGGGAGCATACCTTAACAGTTGATACCAATCAGCTTTTCTACGTTGAGTCCGTTGAAGAATTACAGGATGATGGTACTTATAGAACTCGGTGGTACTTAGTTGGCCAAGAGGATCTTGGGTTTTTAAGGAAAAATGACAGTGTTTCATGGGGTGAACTGAAGGCCTTGTTCATGTAGTAGTTCAGATTTATTTCAATTGGAGATACAACATGAAAATAAAATTATTGCTTTGTCTTGTTTTACTGCTAAGTGGCTGTGGCGAGGATACCGTTACTCCAGATCCTGAGCTTAATGAGTATTCATATCCAGAAACCAAAGAAGAGTTGGTGGAGGCATTTATAAATTCATATGGGGATATGGATATAGATAATTACAGCGATTGTATATCTGAAAATTTCAAATTTATTTTCACAATAAATGACCAGTCTCAATATCAACTTCCCAGTCGTTATCTTGAAAGAGCAGAAGACGTATTGATTATGGAACGTGTTTTTTCTGGTAACTCACATGAAAAACCAGATGGTACAACTCAGCCAGGATTGCAGAGTATTACCATTGCTAATTGGTCCATGGTTGGGCCCTCCTGGGTCTTGACGCCCGCAGAGCATGCTGAGTTTCCAAACTCATACAGAGGAATATTCTACGTCTGGATGATCTATGCTGAAAATGGTAGTCAGCATACAATCACCATGCAAACAACACAGCTGTTTTATGTGAAATCTTACGAAGATACTCATTCCGATGGTACCGTTCATGACAGATGGTATCTTGTTGGTCAAGAAGACCTTGGAGTCATAAGAGGGAATGATGATATTTCATGGGGCGCAGTGAAGGCTTTGTTTATGTAACGGTTTTCTACCCGGGTAGAAAAAAAGGGCGACCATCTGGTCGCCCTTTTTGTGTCTGATAGTTACTACATTCCGTCAATAATCTCATTCAGCGTAGCGCTCGGGCGCATTGCTTTATCGGTCATTGTTGAGTCTGGGTGGAAGTAACCACCGATTTCAACAGCATCACCTTGAGCACTGAGAAGCTCCTCAGCAATTACAGATTCACTTGCTGTCAGTTTTTCTGCAATGGCAGTGAATTTTGCTTTCATCTCTGCGTCTTTGTCCTGAGCGGCTATTGCCTGAGCCCAGTACATTGCCAGGTAGAAGCTACTTCCACGATTGTCAATCTCATTGACCTTACGTGATGGGTTCTTTGCCTGGTCAAGGTAAGTTCCGATAGCTTCATCCAGAGTTGTAGCAAGCAGTGCGGCTTTTTCATTGCCTGTATTTGCAGCAATCATTTCCAGTGAAGGGACCAGGGCACAGTACTCACCAAGTGAATCCCATCGCAAGTGACCTTCAGAAATGAATTGCTGAATGTGTTTTGGAGCTGAACCACCAGCGCCGGTTTCAAATAGTCCGCCACCGTTCAGCAGAGGAACAATTGAAAGCATTCTTGCACTTGTACCAAGTTCCAGAATAGGGAACAGGTCAGTCAGATAGTCACGCAGAACATTACCTGTTACAGCGATGGTGTCTTCACCCTTGCGGATACGCTCAAGCGAGAAGTGCATTGCGTTAAGTGGAGTCATTATCTGAATGTTCAGACCAGATGTGTCGTGGTTTGGCAGGTATGCGTTAACCTTTTTGATGATTTCTGCATCATGCCCACGGTTTTCATCAAGCCAGAAAATAGCAGGTGAGCCGGAAGCTTTAGCACGGTTGACAGCAAGTTTTACCCAGTCGGCAATTGACTCATCTTTTGTCTGGCACATGCGGAATATGTCGCCGGTTTCAACTGATTGTTCAATCAGAACGTTGCCATCGGCGTCTATAACTTTGAAACTTCCATCAGCAGTAGCGAAGAAAGTTTTGTCGTGTGAACCGTATTCTTCAGCTTTCTTTGCCATCAATCCAACGTTGGCAACAGAGCCCATTGTCGATGGGTCAAACTGCCCGTGCTTTTGACAATCTTCAATAGTTGCCTGGTAGATTGAGGCATAACTGCGATCCGGAATCATGGCGATGGTGTCTTGAAGTGCGTCGTCATTGTTCCACATTTTGCCACCGTCGCGAACAACATTTGGCATCGATGCATCAATGATTACGTCATTTGGAATATGCAGGTTGGTGATTCCTTTTCTGGAGTCAACCATTGCCAGTGCTGGTTGTGAATCATAACAGGCAGCAATATCAGCTTCGATCTCTGCTTTTTTGTCT
>JAAESD010000074.1 GCA_024229695.1 bacterium | reverse complement strand
GGCACATATTATAATTGTTCGGTTGTAAATGACCAAACACGATGTAAATCCTGTCGAATCACTGGAGGTTTCCATGTACCGCAAGTTCTTATTCATTTTCCTGGCTGTAATGCTTATGTCAATATCGGTAAATTCTGCCGATAACTGGCCTTATTTGCCAAATGGCGACATCGGTGGTGTCGATTTTCGAAATGCCTACCCTGAGTATGATGGTCGCGGCGTAGTTGTCGCAATTCTTGATACTGGTGTTGATGCATTTGCCCCTGGAATGGGACTTACCTCTCTGGGAGGCACCAAGATGATTGAGTGCCGTGATTTTACTCCAGAAGGTGAATGGACTCTGACAGAAGCAACTGTTGAAGATGGCGTAATTATTCATGAAGATGGCTTGCGCTTGGAAGGTGCTGCTGATTTGAAGATTGCACCTGACTTTGACGGTAAAATCTGGTTCGGTATAGTTTCTGAAAATGATTTCCATAACAATGATGATGTAAATGATTTTAATGACGACGGTGATACTACAGACAAATTTGGCTTGATTGTTTATAAAGCCAATCGCGCTGATGTTGAAGATGCACTTGACGTAGGTTGTGGATTGGACATGCTGGCCGGTTTGAATGAAACTGCTGCAGCTACTGTTGCAGAGGAAAGATCATCCAAAGAAGTGTGGCTGGTTGTTGTCGATGCAGATGCAGATGGTCACCTTGACGATGAAACTCCAATACGTGATTACCACGTGAACTATGATCTGTTCACACCTCGTAATGATGATAATCCTGATACAAGAAGTTTGATGGCTTGGGCAGTAAATGTAGATGCCAATGAAGATTATCTTGGCAAACCTCTTGCTCCAACTCTTGAATTCCACTTTGACTCTGGTAGCCACGGTTCTCACTGTGCAGGTATTGCTGCTGGTAATGATGTAATGGGTCAAAAAGATATGGACGGTACTGCTCCAGGTGCATGGCTAATGTCCATGAAGCTTGGCGACAACAACATGTCCGGTGGCGCAACTCGTACAAGCAGTATGAAAGATGCTTACGATTACGCTGTTGAGTTTG
>JAAESD010000073.1 GCA_024229695.1 bacterium | reverse complement strand
CCTCATCTCCAGTCGCATTTAGAGGTGCTTTTACCTTAATAGTGTGTTCAGTCGCAGTAAAGGCACCTAATTGATGAGATGTGGCACCGGTTCTGTCCCAACCAACAGGCAATTGGGAATCATCAAACAAGAATTCGAATTTTTCATCTCCGTTTCCAGAATTAGTAAACATAATTGGAATTACTAATTCTTGTCCCGGTTTTATGCCGTAAACGTCCATTAGTTCCCAATTTTCACCGTCAAGGTTTTGATTTGACAACTCAAATCCATGATGTTGCGGCACTCTCAATTTCAACTCGTGCTGGACCATATATCCGTCCTGTGAGCTGAATTTGATTGCAACCATATGTCCGTCAGATAGAGACCGGGCAGTAGACCAATTTGCAGGCTCAATTCTAACCTTGAGTTCCAAAGAAGTATTATCATTTTGTAGACCTAAGTTGAATGAGAATTGATTCTGCCATGACTCTCCTGTACTATTGTAGAAACTTACATTCCAATAATCGCCATCAGATCCAGGGACACTGCCTAATACTGAATATGTAGAAACAGTTTCGTGGCCTAGATAATCTAACAAGATTGTGAACTCAACAGGGGTGTATTCTTCATCAATAAACAATATTTCTACATCTGAAATATCTCCATCCGATGCATTTCCACCAATCATAACAGTAGTATGTGTGTCAATCTCATGGCTCGAACTTCGAGTGAAAGTAAGTTCATTGCTTACGGATGCAATGATACCAGTACTTGAAGATGGAATATTGATATTATTTGCTGCTTCATAACTCATATCCCTATCCATTTGAGGCGACAGGAACTCACT
>JAAESD010000072.1 GCA_024229695.1 bacterium | reverse complement strand
GCAATCAGCGATGCATTCTGGCATCGGTTGAATACAAAATTTGATGCAACTCACACAAGTCTGGTTGGCACCGGCAGTATCTGGCCCAAGTCAACTGGTAGAACAAAACCTAATGAAGCACTTCTCAGGTTTGGAGTGCGTGATCAGGACAAGAAAAAGGTTCATGAGTTTGGGATGCTGCTGCCTGCACTAATTTTAAGTGGCCCAAGTGGCATGGCTGTAACTGGTGGTCGACCAAAACCATCGCAGGTTGTTGCCTACTGGCCTGCATTAATTGACAGAGATCTTGTACTGCCAAAAGTTACTATTCTACCAACAAGTGGGCGTCAGAAAAACTTCACAATAAAGCCTCCAGTTGTAAATCTTGAGCACAACGCACCGAAGCCTGCACCATTAACACGTAAAATCAAGATTGCTGGCAAAACCAAAAAAGTATCACTCCGCACTCTGGCCTATGCCCGCAGCGGAGATAAAGGCGATACCTGCAATGTAGGCGTACTTGCCAGGACCCCAGAAATCCACCAGTGGCTTGTCGGTTATCTCACTGTAGCAAGGGTTAAACGCTTTTTTGACGGCATTGTGCTTGGTAAAGTTACCCGGCACGAGATGCCAAATCTCCATGCATTAAACTTTTTGCTTGAAGAAACCCTGGGTGGTGGTGGTACAGTGTCATTGATGTTGGATCCGCAGGGTAAAACTTTATCCCAAGCTCTTCTGGAAATGGAAGTTAGCGTTCCAACGAAATTGATTAGAGGTTTATAAAAATCTAAAGTCGTTCTTCTGTTTGACGAAAGAAGGAGCATGAAAACGACAACTTATTTCCACAGATCGTACAGAACTGCCGGCAAGGCGGGTTTCCTACACACCTTCTTGCTATTTGTTCTGGTCCTTGCTCTAGACGGAGCAATTCTCGCCTATCATCATGATTTACTCTTTAAATTCAGTTCCTTTGTGCAGAATGTTTTACTGCGCTGTGGAGTTGGTGCGGTAATTCTGGACTGGGCTTTTCTGCCAAAAGTTATCAAAGTTCTACCGGTGATTAATTCGGTTTGCGTGTTCCCCACCAAATTCGTTTCACTGATAAACTTTGCGGCATCGGTGTTGATTATCGTATTGGTTCCCGGCTCCAAAATAATGCCGAGATCATTTGTGATCTACCTGGTTTTCCTTTCAATACTGACGGCAATTTCATCGCTGTTCTTTACATTTGTGCCACACCTTTTCCCATATGACATAGTCGATTTTTCAATCCTCTATATCGGCTCACAACTAGGGACATGGTTACTGATGCCAATTGTAATGGGGTTTGTTTTAACACCGCTACCTGCCCCTGCACTTGAAAAGTTCGGCATTATTCTGGCGACACTGGCATACTCGATTGTCTTTGGTGCAATTCGATACGCCGCACTGATGTTAATTCTCAATAAGCTTTCAGTCTTGCATATGGCAGCCCTTTATTTCTCACTCGGACCACTTGTGGACTTTATTTACATAGTTGCAATCTACTCACTCTATGTAAATAAAATCGCAGTCAGGCTCGATCAAAAACCGGAGACGTGGCGATGGTTGTTCTAATTCTAAAAATCATCATCCTGTTTGTTGTTGCGATTATGGCCATCTATGCTTCACGCCATTACATCTTTACAATAAACAGACTACGTGGTGTACAAAGATTGTATTATCAGGACCTTGTTGACAGCAACCTGCCTACGGTTTCTGTGCTGGTTCCAATGCACAACGAGGAAAAAGTTGCTACACAGTCAATTGAAGCACTTTTAAATTGCGATTACCCTGCTGACAAACTGGAAATCATCCCTATCAATGATCACTCCAGTGATGGAACTCGCGATATCCTTGAAAAGTTTGCTGCTGAAAACGAACATGTAAAACCATTGCATAGAGATGGTGAAGATCGTGGCAAGCCCGCTGGTTTGAATGAGGCAATGGTAATTGCTACTGGTGAAATCATTATTGTTTTCGATGCTGATTACTTGCCAAACAAAGGCGCTATCAGGGACCTGGCAATCTCCTTCAAGGACCCTGAAGTTGGGGCAGTTATGGGTAGAGTTGTTCCAATCAACACCCGTAAAAACCTGCTGACCAGGCTACTTGACCTTGAGCGCAGTGGTGGCTATCAGGTTGACCAGCAAGCCAGACACAACATGCACTTGATGCCTCAATACGGTGGTACTGTTGGTGGATTCAGGCGAGAGCTGGTTCTGGCTCTTGGCGGTTTTGATCATCGAGTTCTGGCTGAAGATACTGATCTTACTTTCCGACTTGTACTGCGTGGGTGGAAAATTGTCTACGCAAACAGAGTTGAATGTTATGAAGAAGCTCCCGAGACCTGGCAAGTTCGCG
>JAAESD010000071.1 GCA_024229695.1 bacterium | reverse complement strand
TGCACTGATGAATGTTAGTGCAATAGGTGCAGCATACCATAGGGCTTTGTTTACAGTAGGTGTTTTGTCAACAATTTCTATATCACCTGTTTGAGGATTACGTATGAGAGTTGATTTCTCAATCTTTGAATATGTATCTGTAAACTCCTTCTGATGTCTAGCAATGAATATCAAAAAGTAAAACCCTAGAACTAAGGAACTGCCGCCAGTACCTTGCAAAATAATTGCCAAGAAGTCAAGAACGGGATCTCCACCAACTGCACCAGCAACTAGTAATTGAGCGAATCCAGCGAGGAACCAAATCAGTGAATCTACTCTAGCCATCAGCCCTTCGGTACACTAAGGTGACATGAATGCTTTGCCGTCATGTACTCTTCAAACTAAGACATTTACACAGATGTGCTCTGACCCGTTTGAACATCCCAGAGACGAGCATAGAGACCACCTTTCTCACTCAAATCCTCATGAGTTCCTAATTCTGTAATCTTCCCGCCATCTAGAACCGCAATCATGTCGGCATTCCTAACTGTTGAGAGACGATGTGCAATAATCAAAGTTGTTCGATCTACAGAAAGATGCTCTATTGAACGCTGAAGGGCAGCCTCAGTTTCATTGTCAACATTACTGGTTGCTTCGT
>JAAESD010000070.1 GCA_024229695.1 bacterium | reverse complement strand
TAGGTGTAGTCGAGAGGATACTGTCACAGTCTATCATGAAGGTTGGGAGAAGATTGATAGCCTCTGTATAAATGACAGCAGTTTATTTGTGTCCCACAAGAAAGGCATAAGCAAAGTAGGTCTCCAGACAAAGGAACATATTTTGGTTGTGGATATGCCAAATGAGCCATGCATTCTCACTAGTTTTGGACCTGATGTGCTCTTTACGAATCAGGAGAGGTTTTCGGTGTGGTGTTTAAGGCAGTGTGGAGAATTGGAAATATTTGCTGGTACAGAGGAGGGTAGCGTTGATGGTCCAGCTGAATCATGTCGTTTTAAGCAACCACTGGGGCTCTGCACTGAATTTGACAGTGTTGTTTATGTCTGTGATGTTCAAACCAGCAGCATAAAGTTGTTCACTCACATGTCAAGTTGTGCGTCCTTCTTGAGTGCAGTTGGGTCTCTTTACGAGGCATTCTCTGTGCACACAAAAGGTAATTCGTATACAGTCAAGTCTTTGTCTGAGGCACACGATTTGGTTCAGTTTTGTAGTAACATTCTGCATGAAAACGAGCTGGAGATAAGATCTGCGGAAAACATCACAGGGGTTTTAAATGGGCCTCGAGGCCATGTCTCCGCCAAAACTGTTAGTTCTGTTCGTCTCATAAAGGAGAGCATTAAACGCTTGGGAGATATCCTTGGCGAGCACAATTACCGCTCATGCAATCTATTAAGCTGTATGACGCTGGATATTGAAAATTGTCATGCTACTGTCCATACAAAGCAACTCAACATGTCAATGCTGGAATATGCAAGGTCCTTTGGTGCAACAATGAAGGAAAGCATCAAACGCCTAACTCACTGGGCAGCCTATTATCACAGCAGCAGGAAATCTTGGTATCCCAAACCAGATGGCACGATCCAATTTTCAAAGGTGGCAGTCATCAAGCCTCTTCCATCAGTGCAGATGTCTCCAAATGACTGCGAAATTCTGAGGGGCTGGGCATCCACTTATGGTGCTGCTGTACGACAAAGGACTGTCAGACAAGAAACAACGATGGCAAAGCATGGCACCCTTCCAGAGTTCATGTATCAGCGGCAGCTAGATTCAGTCCCGAAAGTATCTTTCGAAGAAGAATGACGACAGCAGATCTGAAGGTGGCGAAGAGCAGGTGATGGAAGGAGGAAGAAATGAAACGGCAGATGAAGTTGATGAGTTTGATGAGAGCAGTGACGAGGAAGTCGAAATCGAAGACGAGCAAGAGATAGTGACAGGGAACCAGGATGAAATTGGAAGGGCAACGGACTTTTTATTGGGTGCAAGATCAAGATTTGGAAGGGCCATAAGATTTAATAGCAGACTGTTGTTTTAAAAAGTGAATTAGCTATGTTTTGCTCGAAGGCGCTATTGAAGTTTACTAGAATTCGTCGCAAG
>JAAESD010000069.1 GCA_024229695.1 bacterium | reverse complement strand
GCGGTCTGTCGATGTGTTCGGGGCTGTCACCGTCAAAACACCTGTCCCGCTTGCGTGTCCTTGTACTTTTACTTTTGACATTTATTGCTCCTTTAAGCGATGACCCACGTGCTTCCGCTGGGTATGGTCACGGATATACTGGAATTAATCGTAATCGGGCCCGCTGTCAGCGCATTGTTGTTATTACCGATAACATAATCTACGGAGATCACATTTGAATGCTCATATAGCCCTTCAGTTGTTGTGTTTCCTCCGCCAACTGCCACCCACCCTGATCCGTCATAAACCTCTGCTGAAGTATCAGTCGTATTCCATCGTAGATAACCCGCTGAAGGTGTACCGTCACGTTGTACAGTCGTTCCAGCGGGAAGTGAGGCTGAACCCGTTGCTGAAGTTTTAGTTACCTTCGCATCTATTTGAGTTTGAATATCTGAGGTGACACCATTAAGATACCCTGCTTCTGTTTGACTTATAGCGGATGGTAAATGTTCATTGCCAGCCCCTGTTGGATGGGTGTATGTTACTATTGCTGTCCAAGCTGAACCGTTGTAGTAGTAGAGGGAGTTGTCGGTGGTATTAAAATAAAGATCACCTTCATCTAAATCTGATGCTGGTGCCGAACTAGCTACTCTGTACCTATCTGCAAATGAGTTGACTCCAGAAATATTTGAAGCTGTAGTTGTAATATTGGCATTATTTGTTGCACAAGTTGTCACATCACTTGAGATTCCAGCCGTAGTTGTGACGTTAGCGGAGATTCCCGAAACAGTCGTAATGTCGGAACTGATTCCAGCTAGAGTGTTTTGGTTTGTGACGTTAGTGCTAGTTCCCAGCACATTCATATCTGAAATTGCATCTGCTGTCCCTAGCAGTCCTATCTGCGTGGCCTTACCAGCGGTAGCAGTAACATCACTTGAAATTCCAGCAACTGTATTAATATTATTTTGATCGCTTGTTGTGTTAGTCAGTTGATACCATGTCGTATTTGCAAGGTTATAGACCATCATGTAATCATTGGTCGTATTGAAATACATAGCCCCGTCAAGGAGCGAGTTGCCATCATTATCAACGGAAGGATTACTCGCTTTTGCACCAAGCATACGATCATCGAATGTATCCAGTGCAGTTTCGGCAGCAGTCTGTGCGGTTTGTGCGTCTGTAGCAGAACTGGCACTAGCTGTAGCCGAACTTGCACTACTGGT
>JAAESD010000068.1 GCA_024229695.1 bacterium | reverse complement strand
CCGAAGCACGATATGGGCAAGGGCAAAGGTTTTGCCTGTACCTGCACTCGCTTCAATTAAGCGAAGCCCAGGCGTAATTGGGTAGTGATTAGGCTCAAAGACATAATCTGGTTGACGGCTGACTTTATTCATGTCAATTCTTGATTTTCATGGGAAAAACAAGGCTCCCAATTGTTTATGGATGTCGAAGGAATGTATGAATATCTTTTGAGTCTCTTTGCAGAAGATTGGCACTCGAAGCCTTTATAGCTGTCTGGCTTAATTGTTTGTCCTTGTGTTTGCATAGAAGCTCTGATCAATCGTGACAGTAAATTTGATTCTTCGAAGTAGGCCATTGTTTTGATTCAGCTGTTGATGTCATCTATGCCCTCTCATTTTGTTGAATATATTGTATACGTGCAAGCAATTGTTCGACGCTATTGACATGATCGGCTCAAATGTTTCGTGTTGAAGCTTGGTTGATTAACTGCGCCAATCCAGCATCGGTATCCATGGGATGATGGCGGGTGTGTTAGCACGATAGCTTTTGTATTCAGAATGCAGAAGCAATAATTGACTCTCTTCTCTTTTTGCTTTGCTTTTGAGTACTTTGCAAAGACTCAGCAGCAAAGCAACATGCAGGATACTGCCAAGAGCAATTGCTACTCCTGCAGAGCTGATGACAATCGCTTGATAGAGAGGATGCCGACAGCGCTGGTAGGCGCCAGTGGTGACCAATGCCGCACCAGGTTTTGGATCAGGGAGTGGGGAGAGACTGG
>JAAESD010000067.1 GCA_024229695.1 bacterium | reverse complement strand
CTGAGGTTCTTGCACACAGCATAGGTATCGACAAGCTCACCAAAGAACACATGTCTGTAATCAATTTTATCAGAGAGCATTGGTTGGAGTTCGATGTTGCTCCGATGATCAGAGTTTTGTGTCGGGAAACAAACATGAATCTGAAACAAATTTACGATCTTTTCCCTGACGGCCCAGCAAGCGGCGCAAGCAAGTGTGCAGGTCTGCCAATGCCTGAAGAGTGCGTATAATAAAAGTATTGATAAAACGAAAAATCGTTGTATTCTGCTGTATAATGTCAACTCGCCAACAGAGAGCCAGGCAGCAATTTTAAATTGATTTTTATAACAGAGGGGGGCGTATGAAACGCGCACTGTTACTTATAATATGTTTGGCTTCTTCTTTGATGGCCCAGGATGTATCTCCAGAGTTAATGCGTGAGGCTATGTCCAAGACGGGCTTGACAGAAAGCGAGCTTCTGGGAAAACTTGATGCCAAAGAAACTTTAGAGCAAACAGAACCAGGAAGAGTAGAGCCACTTTCACCTGTTGTAGTTTTGCCTGGAGCGAGTCTTCTTGAAGAAGCTTTTGTTCCTCCAATTGTCGAAGCGACGCCTGAAACCTTAAGCATAAATTATTTTGGTGCGGATTTTTTCAAAGGCGATCCAGGCTTATTTAACCCATCAAGTTTTGGACCTGTTCCTGGTGAATATCTTATTGGTTCAGGAGATCAAGTTGTTGTCGATGTCTGGGGCGAAGTTGAATTCAGGCACGAGCGTCTTGTTGATCGTGATGGCTCCATAATTCTGCCACGTGCTGGACGAATCTCTTGTGTTAACTCAACTCTTGATCAAGTAACAAGAGACATCAGGAACAAATTAAGCAAATCATATTCTGGAATAGACGCCAAGGGCGAAGGTGGAACTACATTTGTTTCTGTTAGCCTTGGCGCATTGCGCGCAATCAGGGTTTTTGTGGTTGGCGAAGTTGCAATGCCGGGCGCCTATGAGATGACAAGCCTGTCTACAATTTTCACTGCCCTACATTCTGCCGGTGGCCCAGGCGAAAATGGGTCGATGCGTGACATCAAACTTATGCGAGGCAAAGAACAGGTCGGCTCAATTGATCTTTATCAATATCTGCTAACCGGGTCGCGTGATGGCGACGAGATTCTTCGCGACGGAGACACGGTCTTTGTTACAGGCAGAAAACTTTCAGTTCAAATCAATGGCCAGGTTCGTCGACCAATGCATTATGAGCTTTTACCAAAAGATGGCCTGCGTAAGTTGATTGAATATGCTGGCGGTTTTACTCCCAATGCAGAAACAAATATTGTTCATGTGGATCGGATACTGTTGCCCAATGAGCGTAGCTCAAATTCTCCCGACAGAGTTCAACGAGACCTTGATTTACGTCAGAAAAAAATACACAAAATCAATGATGGTGATGTGGTAACTGTAGACAACATCCCCGATCGGCTTGAAAACTGGGTACAGATTGATGGAAGTATCAAGCGACCAGGCAAGTACGAACTTACACACACAAAAACCGTGAAAAGCTTGATTGGTATTGCTGGTGGTTTATGGGGCGATGCTATAACTGAGCGCGCCACAATCGACAGGATAGCAGCTGACGGTATCTACAAAACAGTTGAAATTTCACTTGATGGTGAATTTGATGATTTCCCACTTCAGACACAAGACGTGCTTAAAGTTTTTTCCATTTGGGATCTTCAAGACAGACACCAGGTAACAATTGACGGTGCAGTCAGAGAGCCCGGCTCGTTTGACTATCGTGAAGGGATGACCCTTCGTGATCTGGTTTTAAGGGCTGGCGGTCTTTCTGAAGACGCCGATGTTCTGCATGCAGAAGTTTCTCGCTTAAGTTACGACGCGCTTAGTAGTCGCGACCTCTCCAGTGAACCAGCCAAAACAGTTGAATTGATTAATGTAGAGCTTGGCAAAGAATGGTTGAGTGATGGACAAAAATTTGTAATTCACCCTAGAGACCAGATTGCAATCCGCAGAATGCCATGGTGGCAACTCCAGCGATCTGTAATAATTAATGGCGAGGTTGGCTATCCCGGAACATACGTTTTGGACAGGCCGGATGAACGTTTAAGCGATTTGATTTCTCGAGCCGGAGGCCTGAAGCCAAACGCTTTTGCAAAAGGCGCCAGAGTCATCAGGGAAAAAGATAGTATTGGCAATGTGGCGTTGAGCCTTGAAAAAGCGCTCGATAAACCAGACAGCGAACATGACATTATTCTTGCAGCTGGCGATGAAATTATTATTCCATCAACACCACACACAGTGAAGGTTGCCGGCGCAGTCAGTTTCCCAACAAGCATTGTATGGGAAAAAGGGAAAACCCTTGGAGATTATGTTTCAAGAGCCGGCGGATATACTGATGGTGCAGATAAATGGAAAACTCATGTTGTCTATCCAAACGGAATGTCCAAGCAGATTAAACATCGATGGTTTGATCCTAGTGTAATGCCGGGGTCGGTAATTGTTGTGCCAACCCAGAAGCCTGACAGCGGCGACAGTAAGATATCGACACTTAAAGAAATTGCCAGCATCTTTGCAAGTATTGCAACGGTGTGGCTTGTGATTGACAGGACGCAGTAAAGAGCAGGAAAAGAGAATTCCAGTGGTGACAATTTTAGATTTATGGAATCACAGGCGCACGCTTTTAGTGTTTGTTATTGTTGGCTGTGTGCTCGCTCTTTTAGCCACACTGTTAATGGATAAAACCTATAAAGCAAAAGTTTCATTTGTGTCGGCAACAATTATTACAGATGACGGTAACACCAATACAATTGGAATGCTACAGGGTGTAGCAGGATCTATGGGAATCAACCTTGGTGGCAGCGAAGACATCCGCCAACTGTTTCCACACATTCTCCGTAGCAGAAAATTGTTGGAGAGGATATTGAACAAGGAATACCCCTTGTCGGATTCTTCAAAAGAAACCCTTATCGATTATTTAAATCCAGCAGGCGAATCCAGCGAAATTCAGACAGACAACGCAATTCGCAATCTCAGAAAAAAAATATCTACAAGCGTTGATCCTAAAACAGGAATTATCTCATTTGGCGCAGTTT
>JAAESD010000066.1 GCA_024229695.1 bacterium | reverse complement strand
TAGTTAATTAATAGCTATTTGAGATCTCAGAAAAGCCAGGATTAAAGAATGTCTGCGGGTTCCCCGAGGCGTTCGCTGAATTGGCCTAGATACAGGCATTTATGATATGGCTTAGCATGCCATTTTGCTGATGTAATACCATGCTGTGGCTGTTATTTGAATGTTGAATTAGTTTAATTTTTCCGACAATTATGCTTGCTTGAATGGAGTCAATCTTGCGCTAACTAAGCGTAAAGCCACAAAAAGCGTGCGATGTGTTGGGGCTAGCTTATGTTTTGTGCACAGCGAAAACCCATGTGACAAGTCGCTGTATCAAGGGTCTGGCCTTGAAGTGCAGAGGGTCGATAGCGGACGCAGTAATTCTCAGCACATAAGAAGGATCCGCCTTTGATGATGCGTCGTTCTTGTTCTCCAGGTGTTGGGGTTAGGAGATAAGCCGACTTCGTCCATTCCCAGACATTGCCGCAGACATCAACCAGTCCATATCCATTGGCTGGGAAAGTCCCGACCGGTGAAGTCCAGAACCAGCCGTCTTCTTCTTCATTGGTCCAGGGGAATGCCCCTTGCCAAATATTTGCCATCCAGCGGTTATTTGGTTTGAGCTCATTTCCCCATGCGTATTGAGCATCGACCAAGCCCCCACGAGCGGCAACCTCCCACTCTTCAGCAGATGGCAGCCGTTTGCCTGCCCATTTGGCATAGGCCTCGGCATCGGAGTAGGCCACATGCACTACGGGGTGGTCATCTAGGCCAGCGATGTTGCTAGTCGGACCTTGGGGATGCCGCCAATCCGCTCCAGCGACAAGTTCCCACCAGGCAAGTGGATTGCTGCGGTCCACGTTCTTTGGAGGTGGCTGAAAGACCAAGGACTCTGGGATGGACTCTTCCGGAGTCAGGTCGGGATATTGTTTCGGATCTGGTGGAAGTTCTGAAACTGTGAGATGACCTGTCTGCTCAACAAAGGTGCTGAAGTCTTTATTGGTGACAGGAGCCAAATCAATCCTGAAGCTTTCAATTTTTACCTGCCGCGCAGGTGATTCCTCCGGGTAGCAGCGAACGGAACCGTCCGGATAACAGCGATCACAGCCAACCTGGTAGGTGTCTGCTGGAATGGTCGCCATGTCTATTGGTAAGGACATGGTTGGTGTCTAGTTTGATGATTGAATAGCTTGCCTCATACCAGTTGGTTGATGGGGCAAGCAATAAATAAGAACGACTTTTGCAAGGGAATGTTACTCAGGGTAGATCTCCAAAGTAACCTTATTGATCTCACCATTGAATGCGCTAAAGCGCTTGTCGCCAACCACTCTATTGGCGACTGGTGAGCCTCGATCCATACCGATATCTGCGCCCTCATCAATAGAAAACCTGGAAGCGACTGTTGCATCTAATCTGCTACTTGCTACTTTGCTTCCATTGATTAGGAGTCGAATGTCGGCGCCTTTACCTACACCATTGCCGTCGTAATCCATCTCAAATCTTATCTCTGAATTACCTGTTGTTAGAGGCCTCTTGCTGCGTAAAGTATGCAGCTCTCCAAGATAGTTATAGGTGTATAGAGGATAGCCCTCTTCCACATATAGAGACCAGCCTCCGAATCGGCTGCCTTGCGCCATGATTACCCCATTAACTTCTTGTGGGGAGCCAATCTCCACTTTTGCTGTGACGCTGTTTGAAACATTCTTGACATTAAGTATCGCATCTTCAACGAGGTCCCAGGAGCCTGGATAGAGATCGAGTTTTCGTCTTGATCCCATCAGCGTGGGGCGGCCTGCAACCGCTGGTAATAGACGTTCCAATAGGCGATCATCCAATGGCAGAACTTGGTTGGCGATGGCCTCTTTGAGGAAGAGATCTTGCATTGCTTTTAGTCGCTCTGGATATTGATTGGCTAAGTTATTTGAGAGGCTGAAATCAGTGCGGGTGTCATACAGCTCCCAGCCATCATCTTTGGCAATGCTATGCATTTTTTTTGGTGCTTCCCACGGAAGCCCAATAGTTGCTCTTGCCATCCAGCCATCTTGATAGATGCCTCGATTGCCAACCACCTCGAAATATTGTGTGTTGTGGCGCTCTGGTGCATCGGAGGCTTCGAAAGAATAAACAAGGCTTGTGCCTTGCATAGGGATTTGTTTAATGCCATGCACTTCTTGCGGCATTGGGATATTTGTTACCTCAAGAATTGTTGGCGCCACATCAATAACATGAGCGAATTGATCGCGAACTTCACCTTGTGATTGGATGCCGTTAGGCCAATGAATGACTGTGCCATTGCGGGTGCCACCAAAATCTCCTGCAACTTGCTTGGTTAAAGCAAATGGAGTGTCAAAGGCAATAGCCCAGCCAACAGCCATATGTGGGTACGTATTCTTATCTCCCCAGGTTTCGTAATGCTCCATCTGGGCCTCGATGGTTTCTGGGACACCATTAAGCATGTGACCCCAGTTCCAATGGCCTGTTTGATTACCTTCAGAACTTGTTCCATTATCACCACTGATATAGATGATCAGAGTGTTGTCAAGTTCCCCTAAATCGTTGATGGCCTTGATTAGGCGACCTGCTTCATAGTCTGAGTATTCAGTAAAACCAGCAAAGACTTCTGCCTGACGTGCAAATATTTTTCTTTGAGCATCACTCAAATCATTCCAATCAGGCACACTTGCTGGCTTTTGTGCCAGTTGAGTACCAGCAGGGACAACCCCTTCTTCAATCTGTCTTGCCAGGGTTTCTTCTCTGATTACATCCCAGCCTTTGTCAAATTTGCCTTTATACTTTTGAACCCATTCTTGGCTTACATGATGCGGTGCATGTGAGCCGGCAGATGCATAGTAAATAAAGAATGGTTTGTCAGGTCTTAATCCTTGCTGCTGACGCACCCAAGCAATCGCCTGGTCTGTCATATCTTCTAGAAAATGATAATCCTTGCGATCTGGGAAATCGATAATTGTTACTCCATCATGCAATGAGGGCTCGTACATATTTTCTTCTGCCCCGATGAAGCCATAGAACTTTTCAAATCCCTGACGTGTAGGCCAGCGTGTTTGTGGTCCTGCTGCTGTTGTTTCTCGACCAGGTGTTTCATGCCACTTTCCAAAGGCACCGGTGTTGTAGCCATTGAGCCGCAAGATCTCTGCAACTGGTTGTGCATAATCTGGAACAACTGTTGTGTTGCCAGCGTATCCAGTGGCTATTTCAGGAATTGAACCCATGTTCATAACATGGTGATTGCGTCCTGCTTTGAGGGCCGCTCGAGTTGGTGCACACAAAGCAGTTGTGTGAAACCTGTTGTAACTCAAGCCATTGTCTGCAAGTTGTTGCAGAACAGGCATATCAATTGAACCGCCGAATGGAGCTGGAGCACCGAAGCCAACGTCGTCTAGGAGGATGACGACGACATTTGGTGAGCCTTTGGGTGCTTCAGGACCTTGCCAAGGCTTTGGCATCTTCACCTCAGCGGGCAAGCGCTTATCAACCTTTTGAGGATGTGGATCAGCTATAGGTAGGCGACGACGATTGATATTCTCGGCACCTGCAGCAGAAGCCATCGCTAAATTAGCGATACAGGTTAAAGATAAAAGGAATTGGAGCTTCATTCTTGAGTCTTCTGTAGTTGAATTTTATCAATACTATTGATTGGATTACTGGTTGGGCTTGCAAAGGTCTTCTTTGTTTCTTTATTGATGCACAGGCTCTTTGAGAGTTCAGAGCGCTCGCATCAGAGCGCTCACATTGGCATCACTGTCGGGAAGGCGCTGTTGGCTAGTAAATGTGCACGATTGGGATCATGGCGAAGATCTCGGCTGCCCTTCGGCTGTCAACATGCAGAAGAGCTTTTAATCAGCCATGAGTTGGAGTCGATTGATCTTTCGTTTTTCAGCGGGCTTGGAAGTCTTGGCGGGTCTTATCTCTATTGTCGCTCCGGCAAGAATAATTTACCCTTTATTTGGCCAGCAGACAGGCTCTATTGCGATTGACATGGCAAGACTATTTGGCATTGCCGTGCTTGTTTTGGGACTTATTACATGGGAAAAATCAGGTGTCACTTTTAATCCAAGCACACGATTAGGTCTATGTTTTTATAATCTTTCGGCGGGAGTGCTTCTTGCTTGCATAGGATTGAATCAAGCAAGTACAGGACCGGCTCTTTGGCCAGTCGCTCTAATTCATATTGGCTTGGGATTTGTCATGAGCTATCTGATATTTAAACGCTAACAGTGTCAGTGTGGCCAAATATATTAGTGCTTTGATTCTTATTGTTCTGCTTGAGACCATTTGCCATATTGTAATTTTTGTCCGAATTAGAGGCGTTAGTGTTGAATGGGATCGAAACGAACTTCTGTAAGTTTGACTTATTCAAAAGAAAATATTTGATTCCAATCGTCTTTCATGCTGACGACTGTCCATCCTTGCTTCTTGGCTGCTTTAAGTGAAGCATTATCATCTTCTGCGTAGGCAAACTCTCTATTGGAATCATCGTGGTTGATGAGTAGCTCTAGATGCGGCTTTTGATTCCCATTTGTGAATGTTAAGTGAGCTATATCTCCACCATTGCGGACATTGCCAACTGAAAAGATAGGCGTGCGACCTGTTTGTATCGTAATCCCCACAGGCTTACCTTGCTTGTCATTATTTAGCAACACCGTTGATGTCTTGACGAGTTCTTCTTGGCCATTTTTTGAAATAAACTCAAAGCCACCAATACTTCCAATCACTTGTTCTGGGGGGATGCCATAGGTTTTATAAGACATTGCTCTCATGAAATCAGTTCCCCCACCTGAGCATAACCATGTTTGGAATCCATTATCACGTAGGTATGAGAGCAGCTCGATCATTGGTTGATATTTTGTTTTCGTGAAGTGAACATTGTATTTAGGGTGTTTTGCTGTCTCGAAAAACTCTTCTGCCATTTTATTAAATTCTGTTCGGCTCATGCCTGAGTGCGTTATCTCGAATAGCTTACGAAACACTTGGTGACCATTCTTTATGAAGTATTCGATCTCGCCATTGATAGCGGCCTGTACCGCCTGATCATCTTTCCATTCAGGATGGCTTGGCAATAACTGTTTTAACCTTTCTCCCATAAATACAAATTGCACAACGGGGTACTCGCTCCAGAGAGTTCCATCGTTGTCGAATGTTGCCATTCTCTCGGCTTTCGGTACAAAATCATTGCTGTTAGGGTCTGTTACCCTATCAACAAAATCAATAATTTTCTGTTTAGTAGCGCCGTTATTCCATGCTGGCAAAGGCAAGCTTTTTGCCATGACAGGGTTGGCACCAACAGCGACAAAAAGGGCAAGAAAAAAATGCCGCTTGGAGAAAAAGTTCATGGCAGTGTGTCGGTTATATGGTTTGGTTTCCTGCAGCCTAAAGCTTTTATTTTTGATTGTCCTAAGGTATCGCCTTTAATCGCATTGAATCTTCTACTGCTGGTGGGCCAAATAAGTTGTGTTAATTGAGCGTAGGCATGCTATTGGAGTTTTATCAATGACCCGACGAAATTTTCATGCAGAAAACAGTTTCTTGATATCACATTAATGATTAGGCCAAATTGATTACCGTCCTATATGTCCCTCATCGCGCACTTTTTGAACCAAGTTCAGCAGCATTTTCGATTATCTAAAGCAAAGGCTTACTCAACACCTTGGATAAATGTCTTCATATCTGTTCTCTAGGCGAGCCTTGCAGTATCTCTTCGGAGTGGCTGCAGTTCTGGGCTCCTTCGCTGATCAGCCATCTTCAGCCCAGCAACGGAACTCTGCTGCCACCAAGGCTTTCGACTTCTCGGCGCTGACAATTCCTCAACATGTTGCTCAGCACAATGAATCGATTGCGCCTGCTGAGCAAGACATGAATGCTGCAGGCAACCACTCCTCAGCGTCCAGCGCAGAAGGCACTGAAAATCTGGCTAAAGAAGCTCAGAATCCCATCGCCAGCATGATTAGCTTCCCGATTCAGTGGAATGCAACACCTGCTACACAGTGGGCGCCTTCTTTGATTGATCCAAAGGCAAAGCGCAATCGCACTCAGAATATTGTTAATATTCAGCCTGTAGTTCCGTTCAGTGTTAGCAAAGATCTTACGATTGTAACCAGAACGATCGTGCCTTTTGTTAACCAGCCTTGGGCTAATGGCACAGACATAAACGGCCTTGGTGATATTAATCCAAGTGTATTTTTCGTCCCGACTCTTAAAGGTGATTTGACTATTGGCCTGGGCCCAACCATGGTTATTCCCTCGGCAACTGATATACGATTGAGTTCACAGCGTTGGAGTGCTGGGCCTAGTGCTGTTATGGTTTATTCCAAGGGTCCTTGGGTGCTTGGAGGCCTGGCTAATAATATTTGGTCTTTTGCTGGTAGCAGTGGTCGAGATGTTAACAAGCTGCTTGTGCAGCCTTTCATTAATTATAATATGCCCAAAGGTTGGTATTTAACTAGTTCTCCCGTTATAACATCAAATTGGAATGCAAAAGATAATGAAGGTTGGACAGTTCCCCTTGGAATTGGCATTGGTAGGGTTTTTAAAATTGGTTCTCAACCAGTCAATGCCTCGTTAAGTGGGTACTGGAATATTGTGAAACCAAAGATACTGGGAGAAGAGCTTATGGGTGATTTCACGATTCGTACTCAGATTCAATTCTTGTTCCCAACTTCAGGTTGAGCAATTTCTCTTCTTGGATTTTTACCCTATTTTTCACCCTACAGATGACTTTAGATGAACACCCAGCAAACAGTTAAAGCAGCACTTTTGATCGCCGTTCTTGCGCAACTTTCATCCTCAGCCTTTGCTCAGAACACTCCTCAGGGGCGGGCCTCTTCTAATACTCTGCCGGTTTTGGTTTCAGTAGAGCCCAGCGAAACTTCTGAGGCTGAAATCAAAGATGAACCTAAGGAGGATGATTGGAGGGTCTATTTAGATCTTTACGGATTCCTGCCTCTATCGACCACTGGTGATATCACAATTAATGGTAATACTATGCCTGTCGATTCAACCCTTTCAGATGTATTGTCTACTGTGACAGGCCTTTTTACTGGCAGAGCCTCTGTTGAGTATGGCCGATATGGTTTTATGGCTGGAATTATTTACGGAACTTCGTCTGAAACCCAGCGGGGAGATTACCGTTTCGATGGAGAATTGCTCTCTCCTTCAGTTGATAATCTAAAGCTGAAAGGAAAGGCTAAAACTGATTTTAATCAATCGGTTGTCGACCTTGCTATGCGATATCGATTGGGAGCAATAGAAGAACCAGTTATGAAAACAGGATCTTCTACTTTTGTTGGATATGCAGGGGCACGTGTTATTGATGCAGGTATGGATATGGATATTTCCTTGTCAGCAGATGTCACTGTTGATGGCCAGACTTTGACCAGTAGTGAAATCCCAAGGCTTGAGAAAAGAGCCAATGGCTCAATTAGTAGAACCTGGGTCCAACCCTTGGTTGGCATGCAGGCGACATACGCTATGAGCCCTGAATGGCAGGCTTTTATGAGGCTTGATGCTGGTGGATTTGGCCTTGCTGGTAAGCAGGATCTTTCCGGAACAGCTCAAGCAGGAATTGCTTATACTGTTGGAAATTCTGCGCAGCTGACACTGTCATGGAAATATTTTGGAATTGAGTATCAAGGGTATGGCTCTAACAATCAGTACAGCAACTATCAGAATGGTGTGAACCTAGGCTTGCGATGGGTTTTTCTATGATTGAGCAGGATAAGCCTAATTCCTCGTCATTGTGACCTCATCAAGCTCTGTGAAAGAGTAAAGCTTGGTGCCTCTTGAAATAGTTGTTGATATGACCTGGCAAAATGTCCGCGACTTGAAAACCCATAGTGCTCAGCTACAGAGCTGACACCTTTAAGGCCTAAAAGTTTTCTCTCTGATTGATTCTGCAAGACATAACGAACTTTCTCAAGCCGTATTCGTCTTAACAGCTCCATCGGCCCAATCCCAAGTACCTCCTTGCAGCCTTTGATCACTGTGCGGCGCGAGCTGAATAACAAGCGGCTGACTTGATCTAGGTTCAGTTTGCCTCTTGTGTCCTTCATTCCTAGTCTTATCAAGTCTTGCACTATCGCTTTTCTTGAGGATTGCTTGAGTTTTGTGATCGGAGTGATATCACAAGTACGCATATTGTTGAACAGAACTTCAGGTATTATCTCCTTGTTCTCTGTGTCTTCAGTGGTTGCCTTAGTGCTCAAGTAGCCTTCTATAGTTCTGATTATTTCTCCATGCCTGTAGCCGTCTAGAATTACAATAGAGTCGTCGTTAAGCAGGGGGGATGAGCTTGGATGATTGACCTTTTTGGCTCTTGCTTCGATTGACTTGGTCGGGATTATTAATAATAAGAGATTTGAGAATGGCAAGGTATTGAATAAGATGTCTAGTTGGCTTGAGCAGAAGCTAAATAGGGCCTCCGATCTTGTCTCGTCTTTGTTTGGTTTGATCTGATAGGTAGCTTCCGCAGTTTCTGTCTTGAATATATTTTCTCCATTCCGCTTCCTTACGCAAATGGCGAGGCTGCAATTGCTGGAAATTGATAATAGCTGCCAACCATTGAAGCTTTTCGAGCGCAGTTCTCCTTCCATTCTCCCCGTAGAGAGTTGAATCACTGTTGAGTTGATTCCGGATTGTGTTAGGTGATTCGCTAGTTCAAGACTGCCTGAAAAGCTTTTTGCTGCAAGTCTTTGCCTGTCTTCTTTCGTCTTGTTATGTGATTCGTGGTCGTTGCGGCTCGAGTACTCCTTTCGTGCTTTGAATTCTGCTGGATTCAGTTCTTTGTCCGCATCTTTATTGATGTAAGACCACTGAAAGGTTGCTTTTGCAGCTCTATTCCTATTGGTTTTTGTTTTGCCTGAAAGGCCATTATCGCTTGCTCTGCACCCACTTCTCTGGGTAGTTGCCTCGTTCACGGCCTCTGTCTCCTGCCTGCCCATGGAAGCATGAGTATAAGTGAGTAATTTTGTTCGCCGTCTTGGCTTAACGCTTTGTTTTTGTCTAGAAATCTTTTAAGTTACTAGCATGCCGTTGGCAAAGTGGGCATGGTTTTGATGCCACAGTTTTCTTGACTTGATGTTAAACCTGTTGGCTCAAAGCCTGGGGGAATGCGTATTTGATTGATGATCGTCTGCTATGTCTTAGAGCTGTCTGGACTGCTCGCCTTGATTCGTCTCGATGCAGCCAGCTTGAAGTGCATTCTTTGTTGTAGTCGTTATCCATTAGTTGTATTAATAGCGGCTTTTTGATGGCGGGGGTAAGGCTGTATGGGATTGATTGCGGTATCGGTGTCGCCTAGTTGGTCAATTTGGCTCTAGCCTCGTTCCCATGATTTCAGTTCGATTGCTGTTCCAGCAGGGAAGCCAAGTATTGAGAAATCTTGTCAGCAGTTTGACGACGCTTTTGCTGTTTTTTGCTCTAGGCAGCTTGCCCGCTTGGGCTGGGGACGGATTGGGGCAACAGGGTGGTCACAGTTTTGTGGCTGAGGCGGTGC
>JAAESD010000065.1 GCA_024229695.1 bacterium | reverse complement strand
TGAATCAAGTCCTGTATTTTGTTCCATTGCACTTCTGAAACGACAGGCCCTATTGTAGTTCCATCGCTAGTTGGGTCACCGACAGTTACTGCTTCCATAGATGCTTTTGCTACAGCCTTAGCAGCTTCCATCTGCGAATGGGGCACAAGCATCCTTGTTCCTGCATTACAAGACTGACCAGAATTCATACACATTCCAAAGGCATCACGCCCAACTGCTTCTTCAAGATTTGCGTCTTCAAGAATAATATTCGCAGATTTTCCACCTAGTTCTTGTGCCACTCGTTTAACAGTTGGAGCTGCATTTTTTGCTACTTCAATGCCAGCTCGAGTTGAACCAGTGAAAGACATCATGTCTATCCCTGGATGTTCTGATAGATACGCACCAACAGTTGGTCCATCACCATTGACAAGATTGAATACTCCTGCTGGTACTCCTGCTTCATGCATTATCTCAGCGAAAATAATGGCATTTAGTGGGGCTACTTCCGATGGCTTAAGGACCATAGTGCAACCAGCTGCTAAAGCAGGAGCGACTTTGCAGGCGATTTGATTGATAGGCCAATTCCATGGGGTAATCATTCCAACAACACCTACTGGCTCTTTAACAATCAGATTGTTACCTTGTTCTTCTTCAAATTGGAAATTGGCGAGCACACCAGCTGTTGTAGCAAAGTGAAATAACCCAGTTCCTGCTTGAGCGGCTTTAGCTAGTCCATTGGGGGCGCCCATCTCTGATGTTATCGCTGAGGCAAGATCTTCAGATCGCGCTCCAATGATCTCAGTAATCTTATTGAGTAGAT
>JAAESD010000064.1 GCA_024229695.1 bacterium | reverse complement strand
GTCTACAACTGATGAGAATTGGACTTCAGCCTCCTGCAGGAAAATACCGTTGGCCTCTGGTGTTGGATTGTCTCTGGAAGTTGTTCCAAGAAACAGTCCATTGACACTGATAGCTGGGTTCATCAGACGCGATACTCCAGTAGCGGTACTGGATGTTTGTGATGCCATTGAACTGGCAGACAGAACAAACATTGTCATCACAATAAGTGATTGCACTTGTTTTATTTTGTACATTATTTTCTCCTGGTTCGTTTGAACACATGGCAGAATTCAGGATTCTACCATCTCGATAATAAAAAATTTATTAACAGGAGCAAATAGGAGGAGCGCGGGTTTCCGGTAGAAGATGAGGCTGAATGGATGAATTGTTCTCACAGAGAATTTGAATAATTTCGATTATTCTCTGATGGTCTAAGTAAGCTTTATAAAATGGTTCTGCTTCAGTTGCGAAGTGGAATTTGAGGTCGTGGTCATGACGTGATTGGGTAGTGCCAGTATGAGCATGATCAACGAAGTGGGCATACTCTCGCACAGACATGCTGACAACCACAAGGATGGTCATCAGGAACATTGCTCTTGGAGCGAGCCTGGAGCTTGTTGTGCGTAAGCAGTTCATACTAAAAAACTAAGCATAATCTATAAGTAATCAACAAGAATTATTGCGCAAAGTCATACTGAAACTGTATTTTAAGATAAATAAATCGCAGAAAAGTTCCTTTATCAAGTAAGGTTCATAAAGATGAAATTGGTTTTATTAGCAGCTCTTTTTATCGGTGGCGCGTCTTTTGGTGCCGATATCGAATTCCATCAGTACGGCAAGATGCGTGAAGTTCTGCGCGATGGTAAGACCGAAGCTCGCGTTATTCCAACTGAAGTTTGCAGCAATAACAGCTGGGGGCTGGGTGCGATGGCAGGCCTTGAAGGTGAAATAACAATTGTTGACGGAAAAGTTCTGGTTGCTACTGGCAGCATGGAACTTCGAGAAGGTACTGCCGAAGATTCTGCAACTATGTTTTACTTCTTCAATGTTCAGGATTGGGAAAGCATTGCAATCGAGAAGGATATTCCTGCCAATGAAATTGACAGTTACCTCAACGACAAAAACATTTCAGATTTATTCCCATTCAGAATAGAAGGCAGCTTCAGCAATCTCGATTTTCATGTAATTACCGGATCATGTCCAATTAACGGTGGCGAGCCTTTGCGTGATTCTGTTGAATTTATCGATGGCCAACTTATCGGTATATTTGCATCCGATGCAGAAGGAGTTATCACTCATCATGGTTCAAAAACTCACATACATGTTATAACAGATGAAAAACGGCCAAGAACTGGTCACGTAGAAGCGGTTACAATTAAAAAAGGCTCACTGATTTATTTCCCGAAATAAACCGCAGGAAATATTGATGCCAATCGTTTGGTTATTCAGATAGTACGGAGATTGCTCCTGCTCTTCTGGACTAACAAGAGGGGATGCTTGCCAGAGAAACTGCAGGAGTGACTCCCTAACATTTCCCAAATTAACTGGAGTTAAAAAATGAAAAAGACAGTCTTAATCACAATGGTTTCCATTCTTCTAATTTCTTCTGCTGTGCTTGCAGCACCTGGCAGAGGTCATCATGGCGGTTCTATGAATTGTGGCCCTATGAATTGTGGTCCAGGTGGCGACATGGAACAATGCATGACAATGATGCAGGAAAAAATGGATCTTTCTGATGATCAGGTAGCCAAAATTACAGAACTCAAATCCGGTATGAAAAATGATTGTGGAGAAAACAGGAAAGATATAGCCATCCTGAAAAACAAACTTGAAGGTATAATGCTTCAAGACAATCCTGATGTGAAAAAAGCAGAAAAATTGATTAGAGAAATCGGAAAAATGAAAACTGAGAACAAAGTTAATAAAATGAAAATGAAAATGGCAGTCCGTTCAGTTCTGACTGAAGAACAACAGATGAAAATGGGCGGCATGATGATGGGTTGTAACAAGATGGGTCCTGGTGGTAAGATGGGTCCTGGTGGTAAAATGGGCTGTGACAAAAAGGGCAGAGGCCACCATGGTGCAAACAAGAGATGTCGTTAATACTTGGAGTAGCAATTGACCGTCACCGACGACAATTTGATGGAGCAAATCAGTTCTGGCCAGGAGGCGGCTTTCCGTCTCCTGGTTCAGCGTTGGGAATCCCCTCTGTTTGGTTTTTTGTGGCGAATGACCGGTTCTGAAGATGATGCCAGAGATTTGTGTCAGGATACTTTTGTAACAGT
>JAAESD010000063.1 GCA_024229695.1 bacterium | reverse complement strand
TTTATTTCCTGCTGGTTGTATCAGTCTGCAGACGTAACTTTCATTGTTGATCCTGGTCCAACAAGCAGTGCTGATTTTCTGATTAGCAAGCTACGTGAGTCAGTTACTTCCATCGATTATATTTTGCTTACCCACATACATCTGGACCATGCTGGTGGTACCGGCACAATCTGCAAAGCATTTCCTGAAGCAAAAGTTGTCTGCTTTGAACCTGCGGTTACGCACATGGTTGATCCTGCTAAATTGTGGGAAGGGTCTCAAAAAGTACTGCGTGAAATAGCCGACTTGTTTGGCCAGCCGGAACCTGTTCCAGAGGACAAGTTTGTTCCTGCTACTTCAGTTCCAGGGCTGCAAACTATTCTCACACCTGGCCATGCTAAACATCATCAGTCATATATTTTTGACGATATTCTGTTTGTCGGTGAAGCTGCAGGTTTGAGATTAAATGTTGATGGCCAAGAGTACCTGCGCCCGGCTACACCTCCACGATTTTTCCCGAAAGTTGCAGTAAAATCGCTGGATAAACTATTGGCGATGGAGTTGCCATCGAGATGTGCTTTTGCTCACTATGGAATGGCTGAAAACTGTCGGGAAATTCTTGAGCTTGCAAGAGATCAGCACAAAAATTGGGTCGAGATTCTGAAAGATAACTTCACTGATTATCAATGGTCTCCACAGCTGCAAGCTGAGGCCCTTGAGCTTTTGATTGAGAAAGATCCGTTGTTATCGCCGTTCAATAATCTGGATGAGGATTTGCAGGTACGTGAACGAGAGTTTTTCCGCAACACCCTTGAGGGGATGTTGGGATACCTGTCGATATAATCAGTAATCTACGTAAACTTAAATATCTTTCTCAGATTCACTAGGGTAGAAGAGCCTTTCGGCAACATCTACATTTTTCGCAAGTACAAGCAACCTGTCATCATACTTATAGAAATTTATATTGTTATCCCTGAGCCTGGACAACGGTGGATTGATATATGCATTTGCTTTGCCATTTTCATTAATTCTAATATACCCCACAACAATTACTTCGGTATTGTTATTAATACTATATGCTTTATCGCAGATTTGTTGAAAAGACTTGATAGCTTTCTCTTCATCACTTTTTCCCTCATACCAATTACTTGGTATTATAATGGAATACAATTCGCTACTGTTCTCACTGTAGGTCATTATTTCATTAAAAACAGATGCGGAATTGTGATTTATACTGGATATGGCTAGTGCACGCAAACCCAGTTCATTTTCACAAACAACTTCATTAATTCCTGTGATGCTGAAATTGTCAAAGTGAGTTGCATTATTGGAATCTACAACATTAACAAGAATGCGGGGGATCTTATAGTCAGGATTCCTTCTAAGTTTGCTGTCTTTCCTTTCTTCAATAAACTCTTTAACTGTCAATGCGATTTGTAGTGAATAATTATCGGGATCCTGATGTCTGAAATCAGGGAGGATTATTATAGTGTGTGCATCGTCTGCTCCTGCACGAGTGAGAGTTCGTGTGTCACAGGGTTTACCTGGAATAATTGCAGTATCCTGAAAAGGGTCTTCAATATTTTTCTTATCTGGCTCAGGGAAAGCAGTCACATTATCAGTTATGATAATTGAAGCCCGTTTGCGTATATTGTCGTTACTGTGGAGATCATCCATAAGCATCGGTACTTTATCATTCCAGTTGCAAATCACGGTGTGATTACTGAAATCCAGTTTGTTATTAGAGCCGAATGCAGAATTAGTGTTAATCATTATGTCTCCTATTTAAATTATACTGGCAATTTCCTGGGTATCGGCAAGCACGATAATCAAATCTCCGTCCTTGTACTTCCAGTTTGTTGGATTAAGGTCAAATTTTTTGCCTTTGCCATCAGGCTCTGCATAGAGAATTCCAATTGGAGTGACAGGCTGTTCTTCTTTACTGTTTTCACGATAGTATCCCATAACATCCTGAAAAGAGGGTTCCTCTTTCTGCTGTAAAGTTTTTGGCAGAGTAATGAAATAGATTTCATTACTATGGATACTTGGATCCAGAACTTCATTAAAGAAAGTAGTTATACCTCGACAAGTAACAGCTTGCGCAAGAAGGCTCATTCCGATATCACGAGATATTATTACCTCATTAACTCCAATTTCAGTCAGGAGAGTTTTCTTATCTGGATCAAATAACTCTGCCAGTATATTGCAAGTCACCTCTTTTGAATCTTTTTTTGCTTTATTTTGCACATAGGTTGAGACTGCAAGAGCAGCTCTCATCACGACACCATCTGCCTTATCTGTGTAATTTGAAACCAGAGGGTCACAAGTCTGATCAGTTACGCAGTTATCGGGCTGCATAATCAAAATAGTTTTGGCAGAATCTATATGTGCTTTCTCCAAGCCAGTAATTTCCCATGGAGAATAAGGTATAACTTCATAATCATTCTCAAGATCATCTTTCAGTGATGGATGGTTTTTACTGTCAGCAAGTATGACGATATTATTATTGCTACCACTTACTTTTAAACACGACTTCAGAAGTTCCAATAAACGCTGCCCATGGCTATTCCAGTTACAAATCACAATGTGGTCTTCAAAAATCATATTTCTTCTCCTCTTGTTTTGCATAAGAACTGTAAGGTAGGAAACCAGGTAGGCGCCAGAGTAAGCTGCTAATAAGAACCAGCACATTTTGGTTATTGTGGGTAGTAGTTTTGCGAATTCATAGTAAGGGTATTTGTTAGTATAACCGTTAGTAAGAAAAGTTAGCATCCAGTTGAAGAACTTAAGAAAACTCATTTCAAGATACATAGATGAAGTAATGAGACCGTTCAAAAAGGCATGAACTTCAAACCACTTAATAATCAATAGAAATGTTAGATGAAGGGTCATAACTGCAAAAAGCAGATGCATGTGACGCCGTGTATTCTTGAAAATTCGACTAACAATTTTATACCGCATCAGAAAATCAAACGTCAACCAGAGAAGAATCCATATGCAGATTGCCATAATGAAATCTATATACAGATGGTCACCAACCAGAAAAACAGCAACAACAGGGTGAGGGGGGATTTGAATATTGCTATATCTACTTTCCAACTCTATTTCCGGGTATTGAATATTACTCAGTTTGTTATTCAATTCTCTAATATTCTTCATTGATCCTGGGAAATATGCATTGAGGGTAGTGCTACTCTTGAGCGATTTTACAATCTTGTCTGCAACCTTGGTGGGTAGGGATCGATTACAAAGAATCACCGCTGAAATTGAGGTTGTAGTATATGGCATTCCGGATGGAACTAAACTGTCAGGTACAGTGGTTGCCGAAGTTAATGCAGAAGTGTGGTTAAAATTATTGGGACTGGTGGTTCTGAGTTCAAAGTTCTGATTGAAGTTGGAAAGGCTATCCAGTTGAGTATGATATGCTGATTCAACCTTAAAAATAGCATCAACCTGGTTGTTTTCAAGTGACTCAATAGCTTCACCATCATGAACTGGCTGCCAGTTGATATTTCTTCGAAAGCTTTTAAATGTGGCATAGGAACCACTTTCAATTGCTCCAGGATGTATTCTGTTCCCTTCACTATTTTTCCTGGTAACAAAAAACACATTTTCTGAAAATATTCTGCCTAGATGTGATATCTGATCATTTTCATCTCTGGCTGTGAGGAAAAACGTATCATCGCCTCTGCTATAGAGGCTTAATACATCTTCCTGAGAAATAGCTATTTTTGTATTTTGAGGATCTCGACAGAGGTTGAATATGTTTTGAACTGATCCCTCTGACTCAACAGATATGAATTCATATTCTCCAGCAAATTCACTATTGAGATAATTAGCGAGTTCCTGACCAAAAGTGTAGTAGAGGCTGTTTTTGGGCCCGGAGGAAATCTGGATGGTTTCAACTGCAGAAGCGCTACAACATATAAGCAAAAATAAAAATAATATCTTTCGCATAACCCTCCTTTCGAGCAGGCTAGCACAAAAGGAGATTTATTAAAAGCTATTTAACCAGACTCATTTTTCCTTTCAATGTACCTAAACCAGTAATCAATCTGTAATGATAAGTACCTGATGGCATTGAAGTTCCAGTGCTGTTTCTGCCGTCCCAGATCGAAGTATGATCGCCACTTGCAAACTGTTGATTTGTAATTAACTCACGTACAAGTTCACCCTGTATGTTGAATATCTGCAGTGTGACCGATGTGTCAGCTGGCAGTCCAAATCGAATTTCAGTTCTTGGGTTGAACGGGTTTGGAACATTCAAAATTTGATTTGGCATAACAGGCAATGTGTTGTTTATGCCTGAAATTTGTTCAGTAAAGTTTACCCAGATCGGATTGGTAAATGCACGATGGCCAGCATGTCCATCAGCAGTCAAAAGCTCTGCTCGCAATGCAACCCAGCCATCAAAGTTGTATTCTGAAAGCGTAGTGGAACTTTCGCCTTCGTATAGCTCGTCAGGGTAAAGTGCCAACAGTTCTGATGTTCCTGTTGCATCAATTGCCAGTAACCTGATTAACTCAATTTGTCCGAACTCAGGCAATGAAGCCCATCGCAGATGCAGAGTTGCGTTGGTGTCTGTAGGCAGAGAACCGTCATCACCTATCATCAGGTCTTCATCATCGTACCAGTCGAAATCATTGTTTGTATCAATACCAATTTCCAGAAAAGGACCATCGGTAGAAATTGTGTGGCCGTTACGGTAAGAGGCAAGCAAGTCTTCAACTGGAGGCAGGTTAGTAGCAGTCCAGCTGCCAGGAACAAATGCTACAGTCTGAACTTTTCCCATAGCGCTGTCTTCTGCGTAGTCATCCAGACTCATGTGTGTAGAGTAATTAAAGTCACCGTGTGCATCGCTACCGCCGGACATGAAAAGTTTTCGGGGAGCGCCAGTTGCAATATCGGTTGCAATGAAATTATCCCAAACATCAACACCAGCAAGTAGCTCGTTTGGGTAAGGATTGTCAGCAACAACACCGGCATCGAAATCGCCCCAGGGATTGTTCTGATCCAACGATGTAACTGTGCTCCTGGTGTTGAAAATCTGGAAGCCACGGAACGGTTCTCTGGTCAACGCCTGAGTCAGATTGTAATTACCCCACGACATTCCGTTGGCACCAAAGTCAAAACCTAAAAATTCTGCTGACAAATCAGACAAAGGGTGAGCGCAGTAAGCAAAACCATTGCCGCTGATCTGATCCATCGCAGTTAGCAGGTCAGGTGAAATTGGTCTTTCACCTGGAGCGCCGCTATCAGGAGAGTGTATGTATTCATCGTTGTAAACCAGGCAGTGCAAGGTTTTTCCCGCTGTCGATGGTTCTACAGATCCGACATTCAGTTCAACGGCTCTGTATAACCGGAACTCAGGGCAATCCAGGTCTGCCACATCGGCACCAAGTCCATTCCAGGATGAGCCTTGAGCTGCAATATCACGATACTCTGTGAAGGTTCCACCAACATCCTGCAGAGTGTATTCCCATTGTTGAGTTGCGTAGGAATATGTTCCGTCGCCGGTTTCATCAAGGTCGCAGGAGTGGTCAGTTGCAGTCAGCCAGTTCAGGCCCATTGCAATTGCGGTCTGTTTTACTGCAGGCAGTGGTGCGCCATATTCATAAATGTTATTGGTGTACATTGTGTGGTAGTGAATGTCACCGCCAAACCAGTTGTCAGCCCATGGGAACCTGCCACTACCAACATTGATTCTGATGTGACGGGTTTCAGTGTAATTGAACCAGTCATCCCGATAGTAAATGCTGACTTTCAATCTGATATTATCGCCAACCGAGTAGCCAAGATTCGCTGGAGTCAGCGCTGTGCCGTTAGGCAGGGATGGGTGACCTTCAGTTACTTTTGTGATGTAAGTCCAGTAGTTGTGTTCGCTGGCGTTATCGCCAATTTCTTCATCGTTAAAATCATGGTCCCAAAGAATAGTATTGCCGTTGGACTCATCCCAGATGCGGATCCAGTGGAGGTCGCGCACATCATCAACATCGCAGTCTTTAATAATGATTGTAACTGGAATTGGCGTGTTTTCATCAATCACTCGCCACGGAGCATCCATTATGAAGTCTTTAGCAAGCGTATTCTCATATCGGGAATCATCTGGATCGATATGTGCAAATGAAGAGCTTGCAATAAACAGCAGTGCAACGAACAATAGATGTCTCATGGCATTTCCTTGGTTGGTGTCAGGTATAGATTGTACCACAGATTGAGGGGATAAGCCAGATGTAGTAGACACAACTCCCATCGGAACTTATACTTGAGCCTATGAAATCGATTGCACAAAACACAGGAACCAAAGTACTCGACTCCTTTGTCACAGTAGGCACAGGGTGGCTGCTGTTTATTGCCATCTTGAAGCAAATTCCATATAGCTGGAAAATGCGTCGTGAGATTTTGGAACAGATGCATGTTGTGTTGATCGGTTCGATGCCTCTTGTGCTAACAACTTCCATTTTCATTGGTGCTGTGACTGCTGTTCAGGGCGTATACCAGATGGAAGGGTATGTGCCGATGAAGTTTCTCGGCTCTGGTGTATCACGTTCTATATTTATTGAACTTGGACCTGTAATTGTTGCTCTGGTCGTTGGTGGCAGAATTTGTGCAAGCTATGCTGCTGAACTTGGAACTATGAAGGTTACCGAACAGATCGATGCCCTGGAAATGCTTGCTATTGATCCAATACGTTATCTTGCGTTACCTCGTTTTCTGGCCACACTTTTAATGCTTCCTGTTGCAACAGTTTTTGCTGATTTCTTCGCAGTTTTCAGCGGCTTTGCAGTATCGGTTCTGACTCTTGATGTAACTATCAGCACCTTCAATGAAGGTCTGTTCATGCTATTCAAATCCTCTGATCTGTTCAGTGGTTTGATTAAATCAGTTTTCTTTGGCGGCATTATAGGCATGAGTGGTATTTTCTTTGGAATTAATACCAGAGGTGGCGCTGAAGGTGTAGGACAGGCAACAATGATGGCAGTTGTTGGAACCTGTTTGTCCGTTTTGATTGCAGATTACTTCCTGGCAACATTCCTCTTTCAATTGGTGTTTGGATAATGACTGAAAACAGCTTCCCAATGCCAGATTTCTCTGTTGCTGACCCATCGGCAACAAGCGGTATTGTGATGCAGTCTGTCTGCAAAACATTTCAGAATAAAAAAATTCTCGATGAGTTGGATTTTGTAATCGATCGTGGTGAAACGGTAGTGATTGTTGGTAGAAGTGGTGAGGGAAAATCGGTTCTGCTGAAGCATATTGTGAAACTTCTGACACCGGATTCTGGAAAAGTATGGATCGATGGCCAGGAAATGACATCAATGGGACATGGAGACCTTTATGAACTCCGTAAACGATTTGGTATGCTGTTCCAGGGTGCAGCTCTGTTTGATTCAATGACTATCAGCGAAAATGTTGGTCTGGGATTACTTGAACATTTTAACATGACTGATGCTGAAATTCGTGATCGGGCAAGTGAGTGTCTGGCGATGGTTGGACTCAGTGGTGTTGAAAACAAACTGCCAAGTGAGCTTTCAGGTGGTATGAAAAAACGTGCTGGACTGGCACGTGCCATTGCTATGAAACCTGAGTACATTCTCTACGATGAACCAACTACCGGGCTGGATCCAATCACAGCAGATGCAATTAATGATCTGATTTTAAAACTTCAGAATGAACTGAATGTTACATCGATTGTTGTTACTCATGACATGGAAAGTGCATTCAAAATCGGTGACAGGATTGCAATGCTCAGCGGTGGAAAAATAATCCATTCGGAAAAAATAAGTACAATCAGGGAGACAAGTCACCCTGCAGTTAGACAGTTTATCAACGGTAGTGCCTCCGGGCCGCTATCGGTTTTTTAGGCAAGCGAGGAAGCTATGAACAGCAAGCGTGAACTTCAGGTAGGCATTACAGTTATTATCTCTTTTATTGTTCTCATTGTCGGTCTTATCTGGCTGAAACAGGTCAATGTTGGCTCCGGAGAGACTAGTTACAATGTCATGTTCAATGGTGTTGGAGGCCTTCAGGTTCATGATCGCGTCCAGGTACGTGGAATCAGAATGGGTGCTGTTAAGTCACTCGATTTTTCTGAAGACGGTGTTCTTGTAGTGATTGCCATTCATGGTGATGCCGACTTGCGCATCGATGCTGAAATACGGCTTCAAACTGTAGGTATTGTTGGTGAAAAACTGATCGAGATAGATCCAGGTATGGGTGCTTCAATTGAAAACAATCATACCTTTAAAGGTGTAGTGGATGCAGACATGACTGCAATGATGTCAACTGGTGCTATTGCGCTTGACGATGCACAGGAACTTACAAAAGAGATCAGAGCATTGGTAAAAGAGTTGCGCGATCAGGGAAAACTGGTTGAGACAATGGATGCCAGTCATGATGCAGCAGCAAAAATTGGCACTCTTGTTGATGATGTTTCTCCTGGGCTACAACAGATGGTAGGTGACCTGAAAGATTCAGTTGAAAAGATAAACACACTGGTTAGCAATGATAAGCTTGGTTCTGCAATTGCGGGTGCAGACAGAACTTTTGCTAAAACTGATTCTTTGACTATACTGTTGACCGATGTCACGGCATCGCTTGCTAAAGTCGTCTCTAAAATGGAGAGCGGTGAAGGCTCATTAGGTAAATTATTACACGATGAGACCTTTTATTCAGAGGCAGATACAACCATTATGATGGTTCAGGATTTGATTGCCGACATGAAGGCTCGACCAAAAAGGTACTTCCACATCAGTCTGTTTTGATGTGTTTTTATAACTTACACAGGGGAATACAATGAGTAACAAAGAACAAATGGTACTTGCACTTCGCAATGCAATCATGACTGAAATCAAAGGCCAACAGTTGTATGCACATGCTGCTGAAACTACTGAAAACGTTGCAGCTAAATTAATGTTTGATCAATTGGCAAAAGATGAAGATGAACATGTAGAAATTCTGCAGACTCAGTACAAACATCTTGAAGAAAGTGGCAGCTTGGACTTGTCACAAGTTCATCCCGGTGAGGTCGATCACGGTGCTGGCACTGTTATCGATGACAAATTTCGTAAATCACTTGGCCGTGGCAAATTTGAGCTGGCAGTAGTTGGTATTGGCTGTGACTTGGAAAACAAGGCAATTGCATATTACAAGGAACAAGCCGCTCTTGTTGACGATGCAGATTTAAAACAACTTTTCACCTGGCTTGCCGAGTGGGAAGAAGGCCATCTGGCGCAGTTGATGGAACTTGAAAAACTTATGCAGGACGATTACTGGGCAGACCAGGGTTTTTCACCGATGTAGAGATTGCTCAGGACAGTTTACGTTGCAGCCAGGTTCGTATTTTATAGGAACGGCTGCGACGTTTTTTTATGGTATCCAGTAGCTGTGGGATAGCCTGTTCGGCAGCGTATTTGCCCTCTTCATAACACAGTTCAGCATTGCGGAAATCAGCCCAGTGATATCTGGAAACTGCTGGCGTAATTACAACATCGGCAGTTTCAACAATCATTTCATTAAGTTTTTCGCGAGCAATTGCATCGCTGCGCAGAATTATATCGATTCCCGATCCATACTCTGTTTTCTCTGGGGCGTAAGATGGAATATTGACTGCGATTACAATGTCGGCACCCATTTTTTTACAGATTTCAACAGGTACTCGATACGGTGCTCCGCCATCAATCAAAAGCTTTCCATCTTTTTCCAACGGAGGGAAGACTCCTGGAATTGCAGAGCTACCATAAACTGCTTCAAGCAAAGGACCTTCAGCTGTGACTTGTTTGGCACCAGTTATGAGGTCTATTGAAACAGCAGCAAACTTAATTTTAAGTTCTGAAAAATCTCTGGAACGGAGCAGTATGCCCATCGGTCGTTTTAAAGTATCTTCATTAGTTAGAGCCGGTTTTATCATGGTTTTTAATGCAGCCATTTTTTTTGTAGCTGCACCATAAAGTTCCTGAAAAACATTATCACCATTATTATCAGGAATAAATGGCTCCCAGGTCGACAAAAAATCCTTGTCTCTGGTAAAGCTCATAATCTTTTGAAAACAGCGCTCGGCATTGGGGTCTTCAGCGTAACATGCACCTGCAACTGCACCTATACTGGTTCCAACAATTAGGTCTGGGACAATACCGGCTTCTTCAAGCGCAACCAAAACACCGGTATGTGACACACCTCGTGCACCACCACTTCCCAAAGCTAATCCAATTTTAATTTCTTTTTCCATGCTCAGAACTTACACAAAACCGGCATAATATGCTACAATAACCGTGGATTCTCCGCCAAATCCAGAAATGAATACATTTTACATACTTGACTGGAGCCAAAATGCTTTTCCGCAAAATACTGCCCATTTTTCTCATGTTGCTTTTACCGGTAATCGCATTTGCCGGAATTTCTCCATCATTGCAAAAAGTAATGGACGACACTTCTCATTATCTTCGCGCCGACGATGGCACAATACCTGTTTGGGTAAAGTTTGCAGACAAGGGCTCAAATCTTGAAGCTGCTTTGGACAAAGCAGAAGCAGAGCTCACTCCACGAGCTGCAAGACGACGTGCCAAAGTATTTACAAGTGGCAGGCTAGTTGACTACACCGATTTGCCAGTCAAACAGGAATACGTAACTGCTATAAGCGGCGAACCTCGCAAACAAAGTAAATGGCTCAACGCAGCAAGTTACAACATGACTCCGGCTGAAATTTATCAAAATGCAGAGCTATCGTTTGTAAAAGAACTGGAATTGGTTGTCCGCTTTGTTCGCCCAAATCTGGAGTCTGTTCCAAGCCAACAGAGTCTTGACAGCAGAAGATGGGATATCGACTACGGTGGAACTCAAGCATCGCTTGAACAGATTAACGTGCCACCACTTCATGAAGAAGGCGTAACTGGTGAAGGCATCCTGCTTGGTATGCTGGACTCAGGATTCAAGACAACTCATGAGTGTTTATCGGTTGCAACTGTAATCGACAGGTGGGACTTTGTTAACAACGATGCAGTTGTTGAAGATGAAGCTGGTGACCCAGCTGGTGCACATGATCACGGTACAATGACGATGTCAACTGTGATGGGTAATATGCCAGGTAGTTTGGTTGGGCCTGCCTTCGATGTGGAAGTTGTGCTCGCAAAAACTGAAGATATTGCCGACGAGTATCAAATTGAAGAGGATAACTGGGTAGCCGGCATTGAGTGGCTGGACAGTTTTGGTGTTGAAGTAGTATCCAGTTCTCTTGGCTATTACGATTGGTACACTTTCGAAGATCTTGATGGCAACACTGCAATTTGTACAATAGCTGCTGACCTTGCAGTTGGTCGTGGAATTGTTGTTGTAAACTCTGCTGGTAACCAGCGTGGTTCAAGTTTCAGTCACATAATTGCACCTGCCGATGGAGATAGTGTGATTGCAGTTGGTGCAGTCAGTTCTGATGGTTCATACACTTACTTCTCATCTCCAGGACCAAGTTATGATGGCAGAATCAAGCCGGATATCTGTGCTCTTGGTGCAGGGAACTATGTATGTTCTCCAGATAATGACACAAGCTATACCAGTGCAAGTGGCACATCATTCTCAGGGCCGCTGAGTGCTGGAGTTGCATCGTTGGTACTTTCCAGAATGCCAACCCTGACTCCAATGCAAGTTCGCGAAGCTATGTGTATGACTGCAAGCCAGCCTGACACCCCGGATAACAATTACGGTTGGGGAATTCTGAATGCTTATGATGCAGCTCATTATTGGGACGCTAAAATCACTCACACTCCATTGAACGATACTGAAGATACAGTCTCCGCATATGCTGTCGATTGTGAAATAATTGCTGGCAACGGACTGGATCCTGCAACTCTGGCACTATTCTGGCAGACAGATAGTGGTTGGAATGAAGTTGCTTTGACTAATACAGGTGGCGACAGTTTCACCGCTGAAATTCCTGCACAAGAGGCTGGAACTGATGTTGCATATTACATTCAGGCTGGAACTACTGACGGTTTTGTTACAACGCTTCCTGAAGCAGGAGAAACCGCTCCATTTACTTTCCATGTTGGTCCGGATGAAAACCTGCCTGTAATTGTTCATACACCAATTCTTGATGCTCCGCTGATTACCTGGCCTGCTGTTGTCAGCGCCAACGTAACAGACAACCTTGGTGTTGCCGATGTCATGATTTACTGGTCACTGAACGGTGTGCCGCAAACTGACTTTGCATTGGTTGCAGATGGTGATAATTGGAGTGCCGCATTTCCTGTCGATGCAGGTGCATTGCAGTTTGGTGACCTGTTCGATTACCTGATTGTAGCAACTGATATTGCCTCAATTCCTAATAGCTCATCACACGGACCGCACAGTTTTGAAATAGTGGATGCACTTGGAATTGTGTTAGTCATCGATGATTCCTCAACTGGCTTGCGGGATACAAAGTACGACGACCACAAGCAGTTGATGGATGAACCTCCAAGCTCACGAACCTCTGCAACTGATATAAGCGGTTGGCTTAATGATGCAGGCTATGTTGTAACACTTGTTACTGCTGCTAACTTGACCGTCGATGATTTTACTGGCATCAACTTTGCTGTTTTCTCATCTGGAGACAACACTGCGCCTATTGCCTCTGAACAGGTACGCACCATGCTACAGGATTGGGTCACAGGCGGCGGCAAGCTGCTGATTGAAGGTGGGGAAATT
>JAAESD010000062.1 GCA_024229695.1 bacterium | reverse complement strand
TTGGGATGAATACATGGCCAACTCGCTTGCTGATGCAGGGCTTTGTATTGTAAGCCAAGAATCCCTGGATGGCTTTGAATTTAAGAATGGGCACTGCGAGGAGAAATCTATTATTAATGCAAGCCAAGGATTAAATGCCTGCAAAGGCTTTGAAAGGGTTTTGGTATGGTGTTGATCAAAAACAAAGCTATTTGATATTTGGATGAGAAATCAGGCCATGAGTTTTCTGGATGGCCCAAAGGATTCTGTATATGCTTGATAACTTGATAGCGCTCTGACTCTTTCCAAGAAGATTGGGCCTTTTCTGAGTGAATGTCTTCACAGCAAAGCAACAGCAAGGCTTGTGGTGTTGGATTAATTAATCTCTTCTCAAGCTTCATGGCATCGGTCAATTTGCATGAATAGTGCTGGATAGATGTCATTAAAATAAACAGCATTCGCACCCTGTTGTTGGCCTGATCTTTTGTATTTGCCTGCTCCAAATAGAGATTTATTTGTTTTAATTATTGAATCCAGGCTAATGTTTTCTTCATGTTATTTTGCAGCTTCGCAAGGCCTTTATTGTTAACGGAAACTGGTCATCTGGTTGCTGCTTGGTGGGTCTGTCTTGCGCTATTTGCGCTAGTTTTTCAAGCAGGCTTTGCTGCTTCGAATGGACTCGATTGCAATGTCTTTTGTTGCCTTGGTTCTGAATTTGCTGGGAATTCTTGCAAAGAGTTTGATTGTTAAGGGATTAATCGTTGCCCAGAAAAGTTTTGGTTGCTTGATTCATTGGCTCCCGAAAGCTTTTCAAAGTCAGCTCTTTTAAGGGTTTGATTGATGAGTTGCACCCTTTGTATCGGAATTGGCATGAAAATTTGCCGGGAAAATACCCCTTGTTGGCTGGATGCTCTGCTGCTTCGCCATCTTTTCGACGAGCCAGTTCAGCCATTGGGAACGGCCATGCCAGGAGGACCGCTGCCAATGGCTAGCCGGTAGAATTATAGAATTGTAGCGATATGTGCGTTCACTGCTTGTCCCCGCTTCGGTTCGGTTCGAGTAGCAATTGTTACCTGAGCCTGGTTCTAGGTATTTTTGCTCTGCTTAATATAACACTTCGTTACCTTCAGGTTTAGTTATGTTATGGTTCCTTTGAGCAAATGCAGCCAGGTGATATGCACCTGATTTGTGTTTTCAATTCATTGGAATCTTTTGATGACCAAGA
>JAAESD010000061.1 GCA_024229695.1 bacterium | reverse complement strand
CCAGAAGCAGTATTTGGACCAGGTAAAACTCCGGAAGATGTTTCTTTAATTGTGGATGAATTACTTACAAATGGAACAGGTCCTGTCGTTTTAACTCGTGCGAATAAAGAACAAATTTCTGCAGCACTTTCCATTGCTTCACATGGAAAAGTTATAAATCAGACAGTTGTGTGGCGGCCAAATCAAACCCGTGCCGAAAATGTTCTTGTTGCTACTGCCGGGACAGCTGATCTGCCTGTCGCAGATGAATGCGCAGCGGTACTTTGGGCACACGGCGTCGAAGCAAATCGTTTAACTGATGTCGGTGTAGCTGGCATTCACCGACTATTGGCAGACCTTGAAACCCTCTATGATGCTGATGCAATAGTTGTCGTGGCTGGAATGGAAGGAGCATTGGCAAGCGTCGTGGGAGGATTAACTTCTGTTCCTGTTGTCGCAGTTCCAACCAGCGTTGGTTATGGAGCTTCATTAGATGGGGTTACCGCCTTACTTGGAATGCTTGCCTCTTGTGCTTCTGGGATTACCGTCACTGGTATTGATAATGGTTTTGGTGCTGCTTGTGCTGTACTTCGACAGATAGGACTAGAAAAAAAATGACGCGAAAAGCATGGTTTCATTGTTTTTCAGGAATTGCTGGCGATATGGCTTTAGGGGCGTTAGTTGACGCAGGAGCAGATTGCAACGAAATTACTGTCATGTTAAACAAACTTGAAGTTAACGATTGGAAAATTAACTTTGAAAAAGT
>JAAESD010000060.1 GCA_024229695.1 bacterium | reverse complement strand
TTACGATTACCTGATTACTGACATCTTTATGCCTGACATTGACGGCCTTAAGATTTTGAAAGTAATTAAAAATCAATATCCGGAGCTACCCGTTCTGGTAATCACTGGTTTTGGTGACGAACGGCTTGAGGTTACTGCTCTTTCCGAGCATAACACCGGTTATCTGGACAAACCTTTTGAGATTCCGCAGCTGGTTGAAGCTTTGGAAGAATTGTCACCTGGCAAAACTTCTACTGGAACTGTTGAAGACGATGATGATGGTATGCGCGAATCGGTTGCTGCCTACCTGACAATCAAAGTTACTGATCAGGAACGAAGCCTTGAGGTTTTTGAAATCCTGCACAGAATGGATGGGATTCAGTCCTGCGACGCTGTTCGTGGAGACTTTGATATTATCCTGCTGATTCATGGAACATCTGCAGAAGAAGTAAAAGCTGTTGCCGACAAGGTTTCTGCAATGGAGGGAATTGAAGTTCTTTCTGTTTCTGAAATTGAACGGCCAAAACTTGATCGCGACATCGACAAGTTCATCGACACTTACAAAAAGGCAGTCAAGAGCAATGCTCAGGCTGAAGCTAATAAACAACCTGGCACAATCAGCTACATTATTGCTGACATTGATCCAGATGCAATTCAACAGATTTTTACAACTGTCTTCTTTGTAGATGAAGTTGTGTTCTGTGATGTTATAGACCAAGGCACTAAACTGGTTGGAATGATTACTGGTCAAGGTGCTATGTCAAGGACTCCTCGCGTAATTGAAAAACTGTCACAAATTGACGGTGTTCTACGTGTGCGGGAGGCCAAAGTCATTAAACTCATTGAAGACTAATTAGTCTGGTTTGCTTTGAGTGATGGGTCGGCGACTTTATGTTTCCGGCCCATTCTGAAGCTTGAAAGGACCATCGATGGCAAGCAAGCAAGAAAGTTTCAGCTATAGGCTCTGGAAATATGATGGAGCCCCCGGCGAATTGATTCCCCTGCTGCAATCGGCACAGGATCACTTTGGGTATATCCCCCGCAGAGCAATCAGCTATATAGCAAGCGTTACAGGTAGCCCGGAATCTGAAATCTTTGGCGTAATTACTTTTTACAGCCAGTTCAGATTAAAACCGCTAGGTAAATATGTAACTCGCGTTTGTACTGGTACAGCATGTCATGTTTCTGGTGCAAAAATGATTACAGAGACAATTCAGGATACTCTGGGCGTAGAAGTTAATGAAACTACTGACGACGGATTATTTACTCTTGAAACTGTAGCCTGTATTGGATGCTGCTCTTTGGCTCCTGTTGTAGTTATCGGTGATGAGACACATGGTTCTCTGACTCCTTCATCAACAAAAAAAGTACTTAGGAAACTCAAACGAAGCATCAAGAACCAGAATCCCGGAGCAGATAAATGAAAAAAATAATTGTAGGAATGGGAACATGCGGCTTGTCTGCTGGAGCTCAGCCTGTTTTTGATAAACTGCAGGAGCTTGTTGAAGCAAATCCAGAGGCATCGATTTTATCTGGTACTGGCTGTATTGGAATGTGCTTCCGTGAGCCACTTGTAGAAGTTCAAGATGGCGACAGCAGAGTTATTTATGGAAACGTCACTGCAAAATCAGTAGAAGCAATTTTTGAGAGCCACATTCTAGGCGATACAAGAGTTGAAGACGAAAATCTTGTTTATCTGGTTGAAGCTGATGGCTCTACCAGTGGCAACGATGTCAACTACCTGGATTTACAAGATAGAATTGTATTGCGTAACTGTGGATTGATTGATCCTGAATCTTTAAATGATTACATCGCCACTGGTGGCTACGAAGGTATGCGCAAAGCATTGACCGATATGACTGCGGAAGACGTTGTTCAGGAAGTCAAAGATTCCGGGCTGCGTGGTCGTGGTGGAGCTGGTTTTCCAACCGGTTTAAAATGGTCATTCTGTGCAAATCAGGATCAGGAAACGAAATATGTAGTCTGTAATGCTGACGAGGGTGATCCCGGGGCATTTATGGATCGTTCAGTTCTTGAAGGTGACCCACATGCTGTTCTTGAGGGAATGGTAATTTGTGCCAAAGCTATTGGTGCATCATTTGGATATATTTATTGCCGTGCAGAATATCCTTTGGCTATCCATCGACTTGAAACAGCTCTTGCTGCAGCACGTGATGGTGGATATCTGGGCAAAGACATTCTAGGCACAGGATTTGATTTTGACATGAAGGTCAAACAGGGTGCTGGCGCATTTGTTTGTGGTGAAGAAACTGCACTGTTCGCTTCCATTGAGGGTGAACGAGGAATGCCTAGAATCAGGCCTCCATTCCCTGCTGAAAGTGGATTATGGGGCAAACCTACTAACAACAATAACGTTGAAACATATGCAAATATCCCATGGATTCTGAATCGTGGAGCTGCTGCTTATGCTGCTTACGGTACCGAGAAAAGTGCTGGCACCAAGGTGTTTGCGCTAACTGGCAAAATTGCTCATGGTGGACTTGCTGAAGTGCCAATGGGTACAACTATTGAGCAACTGGTGTTTAACATCGGTGGTGGAATCAAGGATGGTGGTGAGTTCAAAGCTGTGCAGATGGGTGGCCCAAGTGGTGGTTGTATTCCTGCTGCAATGAAAGATACTCCTGTCGATTTTGAATCGATACCAAAGACCGGCGCTATCATGGGCTCTGGTGGTATGGTTGTGATGGATGACTCAACCTGTATGGTTGATATTGCCAGGTTCTTCCTTGAATTCACTCAGGAAGAATCTTGTGGCAAATGTACTTTCTGCCGTATCGGCACTCTGCGGATGCTGGAGATTCTGGAGCGTTTGACATTGGGTGAAGGTAATACTGAGGATTTGGACAGACTTGCAGAACTTTCAGTGCGAATTAAAGAAGCTAGTCTGTGTGGATTAGGGCAAACTGCTCCAAACCCGGTGCAAACTACAATGAAATACTATCTCAATGAGTATGAAGCACATATCAACGATCACAAATGTCCTGCTGGTAGCTGTCTACCACTGGTTGATTTCAGTGTGATTGAAGAGAACTGTACTGGTTGTACTCTTTGTGCCAAAGACTGCCCTGTCGATGCTATCGAAGGCAAAGCAAAAGAAATTCACTTTATTGATCAGAGCATATGCGTGAAGTGCGGTAAGTGCATCACGAGCTGTAACTTCAACGCAATTCTGACCCAATAGGAGAAAACGATGGATAAGATTAAACTGAACATAAATGGCCAGGAAATTGAAACAGTTCCAGGCAAGACAATTCTTGAAGTTGTGCATGACCAAGGACTCGATGAGATTCCTACATTGTGCCACTCTCCTGAGTTAAAGCCGATTGGTTCTTGTTTTCTTTGTGTTGTTGAAATTGAGGGTCGAGGAAATTTGGCCCCATCGTGTGCAACAAAAGTTATGCCTGACATGAAGATTGAAACCAGAAATGACCGGGTTGTTGCTTCACGCAAAACAGCTCTGGAATTGTTACTTTCCAATCACTATGCAGACTGTATTTCTCCATGTATGGAGGGATGTCCAGCTAATGTTGATGCACAAGGCTACATCGCTCTTGCTGCAATGGGCCAAACACAAAAAGCTGTTGACCTTATTCGCCAGGCAAATCCTTTGCCTGCAGTTTGTGGTCGTGTTTGTGTCAGAAAGTGTGAAGTTGTTTGTCGTCGTGATGATGTAGATCAACCTGTTGCAATCAACAATATCAAACGCTATGTCTCCGATGCACCAGATGCATATGACACTGAGCCTGTTTGCAAACCAGACTCTGGGAAATCAGTAGCAATTATCGGATCTGGTCCTGCCGGGCTGTCTGCTGCTTACTATCTGGGACTTGATGGAATCAAGCCAATCATCTTTGAAGCGATGCCTAAAAGTGGCGGTATGTTGCGTTACGGAATTCCTGAATATCGATTGCCAGATGCAGTACTGGATAAAGAAATTGATTATATCTGCAAAGCTGGTGCTGAGATTAAATGCAACTCCAGAGTTGGCGATGATATAACTATTGAACAGCTGCGCAAGGATTATGATGCGTTGTTTATTGCTGCTGGTGCCTGGACAGGAAAACCGATGCGTCTTGATGGCGAACATGACACCGAAGGTGTTGTAACAGGTGCAGACTGGTTACCAGTAATGGCTGAAAAACCGGTCAATGTTGAAGGCACTGTTGTTGTAGTTGGTGGTGGTAACACTGCTATGGATGCTGCAAGAACTGCATGGCGTCTTGATGCTGAAAAAGTAATTGTTGTTTATCGCAGAACTCGTGCAGAGATGCCTGCTGATGAAATGGAAATTGTTGACCTACTTGAAGAAGGTGTTGAACTGATGGAGCTTGTTGCTCCTATCGGCATCATCAAGGAAAATGACAAGCTCAGTGCATTGCGCTGTCAAAGAATGGTACTTGGTGAACCGGATGATTCCGGTCGTCGCAGACCGGTTCCTCAAGAAGGATCTGAGTTTGACCTGCCTTGTAACTTGCTGATTTCAGCTATCGGTCAGAACACTGTACTTGATGGCCTTGAAGAACTGGATGAACAAAGTATTGAGCTGACCAGCTGGAATACTTACGACACTCATCCTGAGACAATGGCAACAAACATTGAGGGCGTATTTGCTGGTGGCGATGCTGCTGATGATGGTCCAACTGTTGCTATCGATGCAATAAGAGATGGCCACAAGGCAGCCCGTGCAATTTCAGAATACCTCCTGGTTGAAACTGAATGGCAAAAACCATTTACAGTGAAGAAATCGTTCTGGTCAAAAATGACTTCAGATGATTTGGATTTTGTAAAAGAATCACCTCGTCATGAAGTGCATCTGATTGATGTCGATGCCAGAGTCAATCAGTTTGTAGAAGTTTCTGACGGATTTGAGCATGAAGATTCTGATCATGAAACCAGCAGATGTCTCTCTTGTGGCTGCGTTGTATTCAGCGATTGTGACTTGCGACTTTATGGCCAGGAATACGGCGTTGATATGGAGCTGTACAAAGGCCAGGTTCGCAAGCATAAAGTTGATGAACGACACCCACACATAATCATCGATCCTAATAAATGTATTCTTTGTCAGCGATGTATTCGTACTTGTGAGAAAGTTTTACCAGTACCAGCAATTGGTCTGATAAATCGTGGATTCAAAACAGAAGTTCGACCTGCAATGGATGATCCATTGGTTGAAACAAACTGTGTTGCCTGTGGTAACTGTATTGACTCCTGTCCTACCGGTTCCCTTGCA
>JAAESD010000059.1 GCA_024229695.1 bacterium | reverse complement strand
TTCTGATCTGAAGATAGAAGCTCTTCTATTGCATCGGCAAGCGCTTTGGGGTTATCTGATTCAACTACCAGACCGCTCTTCCCATCGACAATTACTTCTTCAATTCCCTCAATAGCTGTACCTACATTTGCCATTCCGCAGGCCATTGCCTCAAGCAGAACAAGTGGCAGTCCCTCCCACAGCGATGACATGACATACAAATCAGAGGCACGCATCAGATCAGGCAAATCATTGATATTCCCAGGAAACAGAACGTTATCGGCGATGCCCAGTCTGCCAGCATGTTGCTGATGAGTTCTTCGCAACGGCCCGTCACCGGCAATAATCAATCGACATTTGATTCTGTTAGACAAAATACCCATCGACTCAATCAATGCCCTGAAATTTTTCTGTTCACAATGTCTGCCTGCAGCAAGTAAAAGCAATTCATCATGCCCGATATCGTATTTATCGCGAACTGCATTTTTTTCATCAAGCTCGAATGGCGGGTAAATAGATACACCATTAGGAACAGACACAAGCTTTTCAGAATGTTTTATGCCAAGTTCCGCAGTCAAGGATTCAGCAACCAGATCTGAAACAGCTACAACTGCATCACACTTCTTGAACATCTGTCGATATGCGTTCTTGCGAAGTTTTATCCTGGCTTTGCTTACAGAATCACCATACCCAAATTCGCAATTGTTATGAACTGTACTTACTACAGCACACTTGTTGGTTATCGCAAATACCAGACCCCAGAAATTGGATCCTGGAAGATGGGTCTGCATTAATTCAATACCATCGGATTTTATTTGTGATGTGAAAAGTGAGTAACCAATTATTGCTGACTTTAAAAACTTGAACGGATTGCGAAGTGAGGGTCTTCGATACTCAAAATATTTAACTCTAACATCAGGGTTTATCTTCGCAGAAAGCGGCCCCGGCCCTTCGATAACATAAAGATATGAGTCATTGCCCGCTGCAGCTTGTGCATTGGCTATCTGCACAGCCAGGTGCTCTGCACCACCCATGGCCATTGTCTGAATAAGCTGTGCAACCTTCACCAATATCTCCCGCCTGAATCAGCGAATGTATTTTACCATTGTATAGCTGACATACTCAGATGTCTTTACTTGAGCAGCAATATCCTGTGCTTGATCCTTGCTCGATGCTGGACCAGTAAAAACACGATGATAAACAGCTCCAGCCAATTCCGATGAATTGACTGCAATATTGAAACCTGAGTCAGCCAATTTTATTGCCAGAGTCTCAGCATTATCCTTGTTTTGAAATGACCCAACATGAACCCAATATTTTTCAGACTCAGGTTCAGGCCACGATTGGTCTTCTACAATAGCCTCTTCCTGCACTGGTTCCTGTACTGGTTCCTGTACTGGTTCTTGTGCTAGCTCCTGTACTGCTTCTTGTTCTTGTACTGTTTCTTGTTCCTGTTCCGGTACAAGCTCCTGGGCTTCTTCAACTACAAGAGTATCCACTGCTGCTGCTGCAATTACTGGACTTTCTACAGCTTCGACTTCTATCGGGACTTCAGCTGTGTTAGTAAAATATTTCCATGGTTGGGAATAAAGTCCCAATGCAACAATCGCAACAACCACTACCCACAAAACAGCTCTGATATTAAATTTCTTAGAAGGTATCTCAGCAGGAGGATCTTCTTCGACAGTAACTACTTCTTCAACTGTAACTTCTTCTTCAACAGGAGCAGGTTTTGGTTTTTCTGATAACTTATTTATGTCAGTAGCAGATTTAGCATAATCCAGCTCTTCAACATGTTTTGCATCAACCAACTTTGCCCTATCAACAAAAGCTTTCAGCATCGATTTATCTGCTATGATATTTACAAGTCTTGGGACACCCTCACTCAACTTATAGATTCTTTTATAGGCAGCTTCATTGAAAACTTTCTTCCTACACCCAGCAACAGTAAGCCTGTGCTCTATGTATTCTTTCATCTCATTGGCTGTAAGAGTTATCAAATGGTAATGAACTCGAATTCTTTGCTTCAGCTGAATCAATTCCTGTGATTCAATACTTTCAAGCAGTCCTGGCTGTCCTACCAGAACTAGCTGCAAAGCCTGCTCATCAGTTTTTGCAAGGTTTGTCAGCAGACGCAAGCCTTCAAGAGTATTGGTATCAAGATTTTGAGCTTCGTCAACAATTAGCAGAATTCTCTTGCCTTCAGCAGCTGCATTTTCGATTTCACCTTTGAGGATCATCAGCAGATCAGCACGATCGGCTTCTGGTGGATATGAAACATTCACCTCAACAAGAACCATTTTAAGAAGCTCTTTGTAATCGATCTGTGTAGTGTTAATCAGTGCCACTTTGTAAAGTGATGATATATGAGTAACCAGATTATGGAGGGCCATTGTCTTACCAGTACCTATGCCTCCAGTAACCAGAACTATATCCTCGCCACCTTTTAGTCCATACACAAGGTGAGCCATCGTCTCTTCAAAAGCCCCTGATTTATACAGAAACTGCAAATGAGATCCCAATGCAAACGGAGAAGTGTGAAGACCGAAGTGCTCTTTATACATTTTGCTTTGATTTTCCTTTCCCTGGTATCTTTGCCCAAGCCAATGTGATAAGCATGAAAATCACAAAAACAAAAACTGCCTTTATGGTCGCCACTAAAATTGAAGTCCCGATACCACCGACAACTACGATATTATATGCATACTCTTCAAGACCACTGTAGCTATAAGCCAGCCACATCATAATCCCTATGATATATGCACGAACAATAATTGCAGACAATTTGCCTATCGCCAAGCCTGAATTGTATCTACTTAAAACCAATAACGATAATGTCAGATGTATAGTTATTGCCATTGCAGAGGATATTGCCAATCCTGCAACTTTAAATGTCCCTATCAACAAATAATTACCAATTGCATTTGTAGAAAGGTATTGAACAGCCAGCCAGACTTTATCTCTCATTCTCTGCATCGTATGGAATATTCTGGTAACTG
>JAAESD010000058.1 GCA_024229695.1 bacterium | reverse complement strand
GTCATTTTGTTATCGATTGATTATGGCACCACCAGAAGTGATAGATTATGTAGTAGCTCACGAGCTTTGTCACTTGCAGCACCTCAATCATTCCAAGCGATTTTATAGTTTGTTGGACCAGGTTTATCCCGAGCATAAAATTCATTCAAAATGGCTGAAGGAAAATGGACACGGACTTGTAATCTGATTTATGGTATACTCTGAATAACTTAGAATTGGAGAATGCCGTGCATCGTATTTTGTTATTACTATTGGTTGCAACCACTGTCTTTGCTCACCCACCTCGTGAGTTAAATCATAATCCGAGCACTGTATATATTGAGCCGATTATAAATCGAACTGATCTGTTGAGTGAAGGTTTTGAAGACGGATTTTTGCCTGCTGGTTGGGCATCGTTCAGTCAGGGTAATACATATCAATGGTCATTGACTTCTGAAAATGCACATACCGGGAATAGTAGCGCGTGGGTGCAATATGGAGCACCGGGAACATCGCAGAACGAGTGGCTTGTTTCGCCAGCCCTGGATTTGTCTGCTGCAACTCAAGTGTATCTTGAATGGTATGAGGATGAAGGGTTCTGGTCCAGTTATGGCGATCATCACTATATAATGGTCAGTACTGGTAGCCAGACGAACCCTGCCGATTTTTCAATTCTGTCAGATATGACTCCAGCAAATCACACAATAAATGGCTTTAGTGGCGATCCCGTGACATTGGATCTCAGCAATTATGCCGGTTCCTCTGGAGTTTATATTGCGTTCAGATACACTGGTGCCTGGGCCGATGACTGGTTCATAGATGACATTCGTGTTTATGAACCGTACGCAATTGATGGTGCAGTTACCAATGTTTCTCCTGATGGTATGCAGTACGAAAGTGGCGATGTTATTACACCAGTTGTTACGGTCGCAAATATTGGACTGGATGAAATCACTGCCGAGTTG
>JAAESD010000057.1 GCA_024229695.1 bacterium | reverse complement strand
GTTATTTGGATCCATAGTAGCACCTGGATCGTAGTTATCCGCAAGCGGATCCATACAACCATAGTACTCACAAGAACCATCGTCATTATTTGCTAATGACCACCAGTTACCTGCTAATGGATCAGTACATCCAGTGAAGATACAAGAACCGTCATCTACTAATGCAAGAGCATCGTAGTTGTCAGCTAATGTGTCCATACAACCTGCAGCAACACCATTATCAACAATAACTTCATCAATCGCCATATCTGATTGATAAGAAGGACCTGTTAATGCTTGGAATTGTACAAGTACGTTAGTTCCTATAGGAAGTGGAATTTGAGCTTGTGTCCACGTAACACCTAAAGAACCATCATCACCTGATCTAGTCCAAACAACAGAATCGTTGATTAAAACAGACATTGTTCCCATAGTAGCACCATACATTTGCCATGACCAACGTAAAGATGGCGTAGTTAATGAAGAAGTGTTTATACACCATGAGTTAATGTTAGCTACCTTATTGTTAACACCTGAAGTCTCAGTATACATATAGAATCCAAGACCAGAAACGTCAGCAATAGGACCTGTTTGGTATGAACCAGTACTGTTCGACCAACATGTCCAGTTTGCCTCATCAAGTAATGTATCATTATACCATCCATTGAATGGACCTAAATCACCATTTGCATATGAATCAAAGTCCTCAGTCCATGGAGCATTTATAGAACCTACACAAACTAAACAAGAACCGTCATCAGTATTCGCTAATGCGTTATAGTTAAGTGCGTTAGGATCAGTACATCCATCAACAACAATAATACAAGAACCATCATCTACGTTACATAGTGGACAGTAGTTCGCTGCGCTAGGATCAGTACAACCAGGTACTGGGTTAGCAAGAATTGTGATAGTATCATTACCAACACAACCATTACAGTCAACAAACTCTACAGTATATGTTCCAGGGTTTAATCCTGAAAGATCTTCTGTAGTATCACCTGTATTCCATAAGTAAGAATATAGTGAAGGACCAATAAATAACATATCCATTGTCATCCAAGTGTTACCAGGTCCACCAAGTGGAGTTCCAGTAAACGTACCTTGACAGTTGTACTCAGACATCGCAGCAGAAATCTCTACACCACCAGTACTTGCGTAGTTAGGAGTGTAAGGAGGAATTCCGAAGTTACCCCAGAAGTAGTTTTCATTCTGGTGGTGAAGTGCAATACCCGTAGTAGCTCCAACAGGAAGCTCAATTGCAGGATCATTATAGTGATAAACTTGTCCATCAGCTAATAAGTTGTGGAAAGTTTCACCATGGAATGTCCATCCAGCAGATGAAGCTTCATTTCCTTGAGCTGTTCCAGAACGAGACCACATTGAGTTACCCTCAGCGTAAGTACCACCACAACAACCAGCAGCTAAGTCATAATATGATTTATAACCTCTTACGAACATTGGAACAAAGTTATTATTAACAAAGTTCATAAAGAACGTGTTACCTGTAGAAGCAAATGTCATTACCCATGGTCCAGAACCACCGGCAGGGATAAGTGCAAGATCAGATAAGTCTAATGAATCTGTAATACAGTAAGAACCAACAGGAGTGAAATCAATCCATCCGTTAGCAGCACCGTTAGCAGACGCATCTACAGTAACAGATGAACCTGATAAGTTACAGTATAGACATGAACCATCATCAATAGTAAATGAAGGACCATCATAGTTAAGTGCAGCTGGATCAGAACAACCAACACATGAGTAATCACATGTTCCATTGCTTAATGTAGCATTTGCATCATAGTTACATGCATTTGCATCAGTACAACCACCAACAGCTGGGAAACATACTGTATCAGCATAAGGAGCACCTCCTGCTAAAGTAACATTTCCTGCACCATCAGTCATAGTCCACCATACACCAGCATCGTTAGATCCTGAAGTTACAGTTAGGTTATAACAACCATCAGCTAAACATAGAGTATCCCAGTTTGCAAATGGATTAGTTAATGAATTCGAAGCAACTAAGTTACCAGAACCATCATACAGATCCCACTGAGAACCACCCCAGCCTCCGCCAAGATCGATCATACTTAAAGTAAACACATTGTCATTACATGTATACATACATGAACCGTTGTCTCCTGTTGCAGTAGAACTATAGTTATCTGCAGTTGGATCAGTACAACCTAGGTTACATCCGCCAGCACCAACTTCTAGTAAACCACTAAATGGAGATCCACCCGTTAAAAGAGTATCACCATCAAGTACAAGTTCCCAAGAAACTTCACTTTGCCATGAACCATAATCACAAGTTACCCAGTAACATCCATTAGGTATACATATAGAGTCTGACGCATCAGAACCTGAACCAACAGTAGATCCACCAGGATTTAATGTATCACCATTAGATGAAACAATATATAATAAATTACCATTCCAGCTATCTCCAAATGAATCGTGCATGTCAATCATTAATTGACCAGCAAATCCTTGATATACACAAGAGTATTCACAAGAACCATCATCTGTATTTGCACCAGTATCAAAATTTAATGCATTCGGATCAGTACATCCCCAGTATTCACAAGAACCATCATCATAGTTAGCAGATGGGTCATAGTTATCAGCATTTGGATCCATACAACCTGGATCTAAAGATGCAGAAATAAAGAATGTCTCTTGACCTGTACATCCATTACAGTCAGTGATATCTACAGTGTAAGAACCTACTGGTAAACCAGAGATATCTTCCGTTGTAGCACCATTAGACCATGAGAATGTATACAGAGTAGAATTAGGATCACCATAAATAACTTCTCCATTCCAGTTTCTTGGAGAGAAGTCCATTCCACCAAAGGAAGCACATCCGTGTCCTTCAGTAACAGTAATATTATTATCTGATGCTCTAGGAGTAACTCCAGGAGTTCCAGCACCATTAGTATAACCAATGTTTACACTAAATTGAGAATGGAAACCATAAGTAGCTCCAGCAGGTATAATAACCGGCGTAGGGAACATAACAGTACCCATATTTGAAGCTGAAACAAAAGTAGCAGGTAAATCAATAGTAGCATCTCCAGCAGGAAGCCAGTTTGCACCAGCAGTGTAGTCTCCAACAGAATACCACCAGTTAGCTACAACACCAGTTGCACTAACATTGAAATATGCAGCTCCTTGGCTTAATCCCATAATAGCGATATCACCTCCAGAAGTGTTAATAATATTAAATGCATTACCTAATTGACCATTATTTTGATCATGAGGAGTATTAAGATAAGCTTCAGAAACACATGCTCCTCCATCAGCAGTAAGATCAATTGATCCTAAAGAATCAAGAACTGTAGGTGTATTTACTACAAAAGCAGTTCCAGAAACAGGAGAAGGCTCAGTAATTTCAACTTGAATACCAGCAGTACATCCATTATCTGGATCAGTTACAGTTACAGTATATACATCAGCAACTAAGTTATTAACCTGTTGTGTAGTTGCATATACAGAACCATTACTTGAAATCCAAGCATAAATATCTCCAGTAGTTGAATACGAGTTTTGAGCAAGTACCATTGCATGACCTAAAGCATCTCCAGCACATAGGTTATCAAAAGAGAATAACTCAGAGATACCATAATATTTACAAGGAGTAACCTCATATACGTTGATATTATCAATTCTTACAAAGCCAGGGAATCCATAACCTACGTTATAGTTAACCATCGCTTCGAAAGTAACATAAACATCAGACTGTCCAGCCCAAGCGTCTAAGTCATACATATAGTCACCTGATGCTAATTGGTTACCATCAGAGAAATGAGAAATACCTGAATTCATTTCAGTCTGAGGAGTACCATTTACTAATACTCTAAACCAAGCACAGTTTGTAAATGCTGATTCCAAGTCTCCCATGAATCTTAAATCAACATCAGATCCAGAACCACTTAAGTCTACACAAAATGATGCTGTAGCATTGTGAGCTGGAGCGATAAACGCTGTCGATTCAGTTTGAGTTGGATAAAATGCACCACCTCCAGTAAATTCTAAACTTACCGTATCAGCAAGTGCATCAGCAGGAGTAGAGAACGATAAACCATCAGTAAGAACACCGTTAGTCGTTGTATAACCCATCGCAGCTAGGTTTTCAGACTCTACGTCTTCCACATAATTTAATGTTCCACAAGCATAATAAGTACATAATGTAGGATCATTTACGTTACAAGAACCACAGAAGTTAGATGCATAAACATCAGTACATCCTGTGTATAAACATGAACCATCATCAATTAAAGCAGTAGGATCATAGTTATCCGCAAACGGATCAGTACAACCAACAGCCATTTCAGAGAACTGAATCATATCTAACGCAGCGTCAGATGTGAATGAAGTTCCTGTAGCCATATGGAAACGTACCATAATTTGACCACCACCTAAAGTAGAAAGATCTACAAGTCCTAAAAGCCATTGGTCTCCTTGATCTCCGGACATTGTCCATTGATTTGTCCATGTTAATCCACCATCAGTAGATACATCAACATCTAATGTTCCTTGAGTAGCACCATACATATGGTACTGGAACGTTAATGCTGGTGTTGTCCACGCAGATAAATCTACACATGCTGCTTCAATAGCAGCAAAGGAATTTGACCCAGTACCTGAAGTCTCAGTATAAATGTAGTAAGTTCCATCATAAGCACCAGAAGGTCCAGTTACACCAGAAGGAGTTCCTCCAGAATTTACTGACCAGTCTAATGTGTTATATGACGCGTTTGACCATAGTCCAGCTCCCCAAGCACCTCCATACTCGAAACTTTCGATAGTATCAGAAGCAAGACAAGGGTAACTACATGAACCATCATCAGCACATGCTAGTGGGTCATAGTTTCCAGCTAATGGATCCGTACAACCAAGAGTTGTAACAGGCATTCCAAAACCTTCAACATAAGATGTCCCAGTAGTAAAGCCTAAACCTAGAGTGTGAAGAGTAGTCCCTGATGTTGTATCAATGATATCAACATAAGCACCATTCCAACCATCACCCCAAGTGTCATAACACTGTAGCTCATAACATCCTGGATCAGGAAGGTCAACATATCCATGATCAGTAGTACCGGAACTAACCGAACCACTTGACATCAGGACAGTACCTGTCGCATCAACAAGATCCCATGAAACCTCAGACGCGAAAGAACCTCCATACGTCTGTACGTTTACAACCGTTGCAGAAACCGTAGACACTATAAGTGCAAAGGCAGCAACAAATGCAAACATCATTTTGTTAAACTTTGTTTTCATAATAATTGTTTTAGTTAAAAAATTTGTTAATTGTGTACAAAAACCTATTGTACTGCGATACAATAGTTGTATTGTTCGCTTTATTATACGCAAAATTACCGCACCCGCTGAGATACGAATTACACATCAGTTTAACCTGATAATCAGTTCTTTTATTCATTAAAATTAATGTTTTTTGTCGTAAAAACTTGGGATAAAATTAAGGAAAAAATTAAAAAAACAAAAATAAATTAGGTTTTTTTTCTACTTACCACTATATTGACGC
>JAAESD010000056.1 GCA_024229695.1 bacterium | reverse complement strand
GTGAAGGAAAAGATCCTTTTTGGCCTGTAGTTCAAAAAGGTGGTGAAGATGCTGCTGCTGCAATTGGTGCAGACTTTGAATATATTTACAATCCATCTGCTGATATGGCAGATATGGCGAGTTCAATTCAAGCTGCTGCTGCAACTCAACCTGATGGTATGGTAATTTCTTTACCAGATCCTGATGCTTTAGGTGCTGCTATTAAAGCTGCTGTTGCTGCTGGTGTTCCAGTAATTACGATGAACTCTGGTCTTGAGTCTTCTGCTAGTCTTGGTGCTTTAATGCATGTTGGGCAGCCTGAGTATCTTGCTGGACAATCTGCTGGTGCTCGTGCTGCAAGCGAAGGTGCTACAAAAGCTCTTTGTATGATTCAAGAAGCTTATAACACAGCTCTAGTTGATAGATGTGAAGGTTATGGTGAGTCAGTTCCTATGGAATTTACTGATACTACTTCAGATCCTGCAACAATTCAAACTCGTGCTACTGCTGCTCTTCAAGCTAATTCAGATGTCGATGCAGTTCTATCTGTTGGACCTCATGTCTGTGAAGCAGTTGCAAAAGCGATTGATGATCTAGGTATGACAGTACATCATTCTTGTTTTGATTTAAGTCCTGGAGTTATGGATTTAATTGGTGCTGGAAAAGTTTCTTTCACTATTGATCAACAACAACGTTTACAAGGTTATATGCCAATTATCGTCTTACACCTGTATAACAATGGTTATGGACTTCTACCTGGAGCCAATATCCCATCGTGACCTGTCTTCGTTGATAAGTCTAACGCATCTTCAGTTGCTGCACTTGCAGGAATTGATAGATAGTTAATTTACTATCAAGGACCGTTTTAACGGTCCTTGATTTTTAACAAAAAAAATTTTTTTACATAAATGAATATAAAAACTTCTCAAACACAAAGACAAGAGTCAGACCGCCAAGGAGAAAAAAAATGGTATTCTTCAATT
>JAAESD010000055.1 GCA_024229695.1 bacterium | reverse complement strand
TGTACCTCAGTCGTTTACATTAGACCGACACGATGAGTTTAAAAATAGAAGTTATGGTTTCGGATCACTTTCAGAGGGTTATAATGATTGGTTTGTTGATGTTGGACCGAGGTCTGGTCTACACGCTTGGAGCAGATCGAATGCTCAGGCTAGTGATACACCTCAATGGAAGGACCAACCATTCAAATGGGATAGACTATTACGACCAGGTGAGTCGTTTACGTTTAATCCCAGCATATCAGATACAGATGCCTTTCTTTATGTAGGTGTAGGAACACATACAGAAACCTACCAAAACAGAACTCAGAATGGCCAATGGACTTGGAATATAAAGTTTGACCAGAATGATATCAATTCTCAAACTGGTTGGGAGTATGCAACAGAATCCTTTGAGCCTGGATATGGCAGTCATACAGCATCACCGTTTGTTAAGATTGATGGTCAAGTAGCACATAACGATACGGTAGAATTCCATTATAATGCTACAGACAATAAAGTATATGCTTACATGATTTCGGATGGGCCTCACAGAATGTTGATTGGTAGAACCACTGCAGCACACGATGGTAACCCAATTCAAATATCATGCTCAGCCACAGGCAATGGTTATAAATGGTCTAACCTCCCAACATTTACTATGGGTGGGGATGCTTGGTACATTCAGTTAGAAAAAACAAGTGGTTCACCGACTTTCCGAGCTGATGCATCTTATCCTTCTGCTTCTGTTAATAATTCATACACACCATTAAGGTGGGGTAGAACTTTACATCCAGGC
>JAAESD010000054.1 GCA_024229695.1 bacterium | reverse complement strand
TTTTCAGCAAGTGAATTCTTAATCATTACCTCACTAAACTTGTTGAACGCATCATTAGACATGTTCAACTCTTTGGCTACTTCTGCCATCTCACTAAATATAGGTGCATCCTGGTTAATATCTGCACCCATTTCCTGCGCTACTTCGTTAATAGATAGCTCGTAATCATCTGGAGCACCTGTAAAGCCTCCGAAGCGTTTCTGTAACTCACCATAAGCCTTTGCTTGCTCGAATGCTGCAGCTTCATCTGTGCGGCCATCTGCTCTGTACTTGTCTAGTACAAAATCAAAGTTAGCCGCTTCCTCTGCTGGTGCGGTTGTCTCCACTGGTGCTGTATTTTCTACACCTTCTGGCTCATTTACTGGGTCTGCTGTCTCAATTACATTGTCGGTCATTTTTAGTTCTCTTCTATGGTTTCTATAGTGAGTAGTATTTTGCGGATAAAATCTCTTTCACCCTCTTCCTTCCCAAGCAAGAAAGGGTCTGTGCCATGTCGGTCAATAGGCACAAACATCAATCTATGCTTGAAAATCTCTAGCAGCTCCCTGCCGTTGTCGGTTTGCTTAAAGACTTGGTGCATCAATAAGCCTGCTTTCTCTTCATTGTTGCTGTGCATTCATTTGCTCCATTTGGGCTTGCTGCTGCTGTGCGAGTTCTTGCTT
>JAAESD010000053.1 GCA_024229695.1 bacterium | reverse complement strand
TGGAAGTAGTTGAATCTTGTGGTCACTGTCATGAAGATGTTATGGAAACCTATTTTGAGACTTTCCACGGCAAGGTGTCCGGTCTTGGATTCGATGCCGCTGCAAAGTGTCAGGATTGTCATGGTGCTCATAATGTTCTACCACAGATGAACCAGGATTCGATGACTTCAAGAAGCAACATTGTAGCCACCTGTGGTCAATGTCATGAAGGAAGTCATGAAAGATTTGCCGGCTTTATGCCTCACGCAACTCACCATGACAAGGATAAGTATCCAGGGGTTTATTGGACCTGGTTTGCGATGACCGGATTGCTTGTTGGAACATTCGTATTTTTCGGCATTCATACATTGCTCTGGCTGCCTCGATCATTCCAGGCAATAAAACATGGTCAGTATTTACGCAAACAATCGCGCGGGAAAAAAGAAGTCCTGCGATTCTCAAGGCTACACAGACAACTGCACGTAATTGTAATAATAAGTTTCCTCATGCTTGCTGTAACAGGTATGACTCTCAAATATGCGTACATGCCATGGGCTCAAAACCTGTCAGCTTTCCTTGGTGGATTTGTTGTTACCGGTTTTGTTCATCGCGTTGCAGCTGTTATGACTTTCTTCTATTTTGCGGCTCACCTGGTCCAGCTGTTCGGCATGTGGAAGAAGTCAGAAAAAAGTATCAAGGATTTCCTGCTTGGCAAAGACTCCATGGTTCCAAATTCAAGAGATGGTAGAGAGCTGGTTCAGACCTTCAAGTGGTTCGTCGGCATGGGCGAGCGCCCAAATTATGGTCGATGGACTTACTGGGAGAAGTTTGACTACTTCGCTGTTTTCTGGGGTGTTGCGATGATCGGGTTTACCGGATTAACACTTTGGTTCCCAGAGTTCTTTACACGATTCCTACCAGGATCGTTCATTAATATTGCAACAGTCATTCACTCTGACGAGGCATTGTTGGCAACTGGATTTATATTTACAATCCACTTCTTCAACACACACTTCCGTCCGGATAAATTCCCAATGGATCCTGTTATCTTTACAGGCAGTGTACCGTTGGAAGAGTTCAAGGAAGATCGACCAAGAGAATATCAGGAACTTGTTGATTCAGGTAAGCTGGATGAACTGATGGTTGATGCAAAATCAGAATCTACAGTCAAGTGGCGTAAGTTGTTTGGATTTGTAGCTCTGATTATTGGATTGTCACTTGTAATAATCATAATCGTAGCCCAGTTGGTTGGATATCACTAGGGTCTGAGTTGGGGTCCGTCTAAAATCGGGCCCCGTTGGCTAACAGGAGTAAGTTATGAAACGAATAATCGTTGTATTTCTTTTAGTAATGTTGATGTCTCTATCTGTATTTGCGGAAGACTCAATCAAGTTTGACGGAACCTATTGGTACATCCTGGATAACATTACCGAAGTTGGTCCTGACGCAGAATTCAAACTCTGGATGTCGATACCAACCAGTGATGTTTCACAGGACCTGATGTTTAGCAACATCTATCCCAAACCTTCTGAAATTTCTGAAGACATTGAACAAGGCAACCAGATTGGAATCTGGAGTCTTATACCTGAGCAAGATCACCTGACCTTGCTTGTTAAAATGGAAATTAGTGGAGAGTCACACCCGGTTTTAACTAATGTTAATGCAGCTGATGCAAAGCCGTACAATAAAGATTCAAAATTGTTCAAGCGATTTACAGCTTCAGGTGACTGGATTGATACTGAAGGAGCAGTTCTGGACAAAGCTCTTTCTATTGTTGGCGACCGAACAAATCCATATCTGCAGGCAAAAGCTATCTTCAGCTGGATGAATGATAATATGACTTTTGCTCCAGCCAATCAGGCAGAACGATCGGCAAAAACAACTTTGTTGCGCAGAAACGGTGATTGTGGTCAGTATTCAATTCTATTTACTGCTATGTGCAGGTCTCTGGAAATACCAACAAGAGTTGTCAGCGGTTTTTGGATTAACGGAGGACAGCATCGTTGGGCTGAATTCTATATTGAGGGAGAGGGCTGGATTCCTGTAGATGTTGCAGCAGCTCAAGTCCTTATGCCTGATCATGTGATTTTTTCTGAAGCTGAAAAAGACAGTTTTCTTAAACAGAGAAAAATTGCGACAAGTGACCCTGAATGGTTTTTTGGTAACAGTCCAGCAAGCCTTATAAGGGTAACTACGGGAAACAATATTACTGTTCCTTCAAAGACAGGAAAAACTGTTCGATTTGTTTCACTTGAACCTGGTGGAGTAAATGCATTTCCAGAAGCTTCGGAAGTTTACGGTCTGAATGATGATGTTGTGCAGGGTAGTTATTTTCTGACTGGAAAACAGTCAAATGATAGTGAATATGCTCATAATATTGCCCACCAGAAGCTAGCATCCAAGTTTTTCAAACATGGCCTGCTTGATATTGTTGAGCGGGGGTGTTTGTTTGCGCAGGAAGATGATCCTGATGGTGTTACAAGCTGGATCAACCTGGGAAGAGTTGCTTTACGCAAAGGGGACTACCCCAAAGCGGAAGCTTATTTCAAACGGGCAATGCGTGGAACTGTAACAGATAGAAAAGATAAACTTGAGAGCATAATATGGGTTCACAATTATCTCGGTAATTGTTATGATTTGATTGGCCGCAGGGAAATGGCTCTGGAGCAATACGGGAAAGTACTTGTTTTGGATAATAATTACAGAGGCGCTGTGGCTTATGCTAAAAAGTTCAGCGAAAGGCCGTTCATTATATCAGATTTTGATTAAGTTAAAATTTGATATTCTATAAGAACATTCTATGCTATTCAGGTTATGTCATATCGTGTTAGTATGATATAACTACTTGAGTATAAATGAGTTATGAGCAATATCCTGCTTGTGTGAGGGTGTTTCAGTGTATAACGTTAACGATTGATAACCAGTTTGTTGATTACTTAACATGGAGGCATGAATTCATGTCGCGCTCAATTATTAAACTAATTCTTCTAGTCTTACTTCTTCCTGTCATTTGTTTGTCACAAGACAACGATATCTGTGCAGACTGTCATACTGACTCCGGTGGAGACCCTGCTGAGGTTTCAACTGCGTCTTTGCTGAACTCAGTTCATGAAGATTTTGATTGTGTGGACTGTCACTATATGGAAGACCCTGAAGATCATGCAGAAGATCTTGACGATGTAGATTGTGGCGAATGCCATGATGAGGCGGCAGAGCAATATACAGCACATGGTAGGGCAGTGGTTGGTATATCTGCCTATGCTCCCGAGTGTAAAGATTGTCATGGAACTCATCAAATTTTACCGCCAAGGCATCGAGACTCCAAAATCAACCCAATTAATATGCCTGCAACCTGTGGAGCTTGCCATGAGGACTCAACTCTGGTGCATGATCTGGATATCAGGTTCAAGCACCCAATTAGAGTTTATAGTGAAAGTATTCACGGTAAAGCTACTGCTGGTGGGCTTTATCAGGCAGCAAGTTGTAATGATTGCCACTCAACTGCTGGAAGTTCACACAGGATTTTGTCTCCTAATGATCCAGAATCTACAATTGCTCACTTCAATATTCCGAAAACATGTGGCCAGTGTCACTCTGCTATTGAGCAAGATTACTGGGAAGGTGTTCATGGTGAGTTGACTGCACGAGGTGAGGTAGACACTCCAACATGTACTACTTGTCATGGTGAGCACTCAATTTTAGCTACTGAAGATCCCCGGTCTCCAGTTAGTGCAAATCGATTGGCTGAATCCACATGTACACCATGTCATGAGTCAGCAGGCTTGAATGAGAAATATGAATTGCCTACAGGTAGATTGGAATCATTTGTAGATTCTTATCATGGTCTGAAAAGTAAAGCAGGGGACAAAACTGTTGCTAACTGTGCTTCATGTCACGGAGCTCACCTGATTCTACCATCATATGATGAACGATCATCAGTTAATAGAAACAATCTGGTTAAAACTTGTGGTCACTGTCATACAGGAATCACGGAAGATATTGCAAGAGCACCAATACATGAATCTTCAACATTTCATTACACTGGTGTAGCCGGTATTGTCAGGATTATTTATATCCTGCTCATCGTAGGTGTTATTGGCGGCATGGTTGTACACTGGTTGATTGATTTACTGAAGAAGATGCGCGATGTAGTCAAAATGCAGCCACAGGTTCGCAGAATGGAACCAAATGAAGTATTCCAGCACACAATCCTGGCTATTTCATTTTCAACTCTGGTTGTTACTGGATTTTCATTACGATTCTACGATGCATGGTGGAGTCAAATGTTGTTTGGTCATGAAGGTGGTTATGCGGTACGTGGAGTAATTCACAGAAGCTCTGCAGTCTTGATGATTTTTGGATCTATCTGGCATGCGCTCTTTTTATTGACTCCTCGTGGCCGCGGTTTTATGCGAGATATGATACCAACTGTTGCCGATGGGAAACAGGCAATGCAGAGAATTATGTATAATATTGGCAAGGCTGATAAGATGCCACAGTTCGGCAGATTCTCATATGTCGAGAAAGCTGAATACTGGGCTCTGTTGTGGGGAACTGTTATAATGGTTGGTACAGGGTTTGCTCTCTGGTTCGATAATACCATTGTCAAACTTGTACCACATGGCTTTATGGATGTAATGGTAGTGATTCACTACTATGAAGCTTGGCTTGCGTTCCTGGCCATTCTAATTTGGCACATGTATGCAACAGTATTCAATCCTGATGTTTATCCAATGAACCCATCATGGATAACAGGTAATATGCCATTGCATATGTATAAAGAAGAGCATCCTAATGTTAAGATTGAAGAGGTGCAGGAGACTGCCCCTACAATGGTTAAAGTTCCAGGTGAAGAAGCATCGGGACAAGGGAAAGTTGATTAAAAGTAATTGATAGACATAAAAAAAGGTGGCTCGAAAGAGCCGATCGAAGGCTGCCGGGAAAAAAAAGCCTCGCGGTCGATCGGCCAAGGCCGGTTGACGGCTTGCATCGGCCTCGGGGCGCGGTAGAACCCCCATTGCGTCGACCGGGCTGGTCCCGTAACAACATGCGTGCCTGGGGCCGTAGCTCAGTTGGGAGAGCGCTTGACTGGCAGTCAAGAGGTCGGCGGTTCGACCCCGCTCGGCTCCACTTTG
>JAAESD010000052.1 GCA_024229695.1 bacterium | reverse complement strand
CAGGTGTTCTTGCAGATCCTCTCTCAGTAATAATGGCAAACGTAGTAGGATGGATTTCTTTCCTTATCATGTGTTACAGTACCGGTTACATGAAAGGCGACAAAGATATTACAAGATTCTGGTTCTGGATGATGTTCTTCATCGGTTCCATGCAACTCATCATAATGTCTGACAATCTATTACAGGTCTTCTTTGGATGGGAAGGAGTGGGTCTGGCATCGTATGCTCTGATCAGCTTCTGGTATCGCGATAAGAAGAAAGATCACGTTGGACAAGAAGGTCGTTCTGCATTGGGAATTATGGAATACTTCTCACCAACACATGCCGGAATGAAGGCTTTCATCATGACCAAAGTCGGAGATGTAATGATGCTTTCAGGAATGTTGTTACTGTTTATGTTTGCTGGAACCTTTGGATTTAGAGAATTAGTTGGTGACACTGCCTGGGCAGTTGAAATGTCTGCTCAAGGATTACTAGTTCCTGCATTTGTTTTACTATTTGGTGGTGCGATGGGTAAATCTGCACAATTCCCACTTAACGAATGGCTCTTAGAGGCCATGACTGGTCCTACCGCTGTATCTGCATTAATCCATGCAGCAACAATGGTCAAGGCTGGTGTATTTTTGGTTGCAAGAATTGGACCAATTGTATTTGCATTAGCAGCAGCAGGAATACTTGCAGATCAATTCTTTGAAATTGTTGCTTGGGTTGGTGCAATCACTGCACTATTACTTGCAACTCAAGGAATGGTCAATCCAGAAATTAAGAAAGTTTTGGCATATTCAACTGGTTCACAAATTGGTTACATGATGATGGCACTTGGCGTTGCAGGATTATCACATCAATATGTTGACGGTTACACCGCTGGTTTCTTCCATTTAATATCTCACGCAATGTTCAAAGCATCTCTCTTCATGGCAGCAGGTTCACTGCTGCATGTAGTTGGTTCTCGATTCATGACAGACATGGGTGGACTGAAAAAACAAATGAAAAAGACGTATGCGTTCATGTGGGCTGCAGGTCTTGGATTAATGGGTGCTCCATTTATCACAACAGGATTCTGGAGTAAGGATGCAATCTTTGCAGCCGTCTATGAAGCTGACAGCTCTTGGGGATTACCATTATTCCTTATCGCAGTTTTGACTGCAGTAATTACAGCATTTTACACAACAAGAATGATTGGAATGGTCTTCTTTGGAAAGAACAGCAAACACATCGAAAAGATGGAAAGCGAAGGTCATCATATCCATGAAGCACCAAAATCAATGTGGATTCCATACGGAATTCTTGCTGTACTAACAATAGGAATTGGATTAATTGGATTATCTGCTGAAGAGGGAATTCACCATCTATTTGGTGAATATCTAGAACACTCCTTTGGAATTCATGTAGCACATGAAGTCGCTAGTTCTGAATTCTTAGGTGGACTCAACCCTGTAGCACTTGGAGCATCACTAGTTGCATTTGCAACTGGATTTGGCCTTGGATACATCTTTTACATTGGAAGATGGGTGGATCCTGCCAAATTCGTAAACTCTAACATCTTCTTTTACTCTATGCATAAACTATTCTTGAACAGATGGTATCTCAACGCCTTTGTTTATTGGGGCTTTGTTGTTGCACCACTCTGGGCAGCACGTGGAATCTGGAGATACTTTGAACAAACAGCAATTGATACTGGAATGAACATTGGATTTGAAAAAGCAGTTGGATGGAGTGCTAGAGTTGTTCAAGGAACACAAACCGGCGTATCACAGTCTTATCTTTACATATTTGGAGCTGGACTACTTTTCGTAGTTCTGATATTGTTACTATAGGTGCTTATGATGATCGAACTAACTTCTACTCCAATTATTCTGATGGTAATACTAGGTGTTGCAGGAATGATAATTCCTGTAATTAATGTCATAAGAAAAGAACGTGGTAGTTCAACATTTTATGGATTAATTGCATTTGGTGCATTACTACTAGCACTTGGTTATGTAATTTACCGATTCTATACGGACTCTGTTGCAGATGCCGCTATCTTCTCCAGTGATGTATTAGTTGATGATGGATTTGGTTCCTTCTTTGCAATTGCAATGCTCATTGTATCAATAATGGCAGTTGCTGGTTCTTTCAATTACATGAGAAAGAGGTCAAACCCTGCAATTTACTTCTCATTAATTTTACTTTCAAGTATTGGTATGGTCTTGATTGCATTTTCAACAGACCTGGTTATGTTATTTGTAGCATGGGAGTTGATGAGTATTCCAACATACATCCTTGCAGGATTCAACAAGAAAAGTTCCGCATCAAACGAGGCTGCTATCAAGTACTTTTTGTTTGGAGCACTATCTTCTGGAATTATAATTTACGGTATCTCATTAGCATATGGAATCACCGGTTCTACAAACAT
>JAAESD010000051.1 GCA_024229695.1 bacterium | reverse complement strand
TTCTACTTTTAGGAGACTCCGACTGATTCGGAATCTTTCAAATATCTTCCGGGATTTTTTGTGTTTTCGGCAATCCACTGCTTATAGTCACCGAACCGTTGTCAGATGAAAGTGTCCCTCCATTGTCAATCGTCAAGGTGTTGCTCAATGACAGGTTACTCGCGCCACTATTGATCGCTTCCCCACTTCCGATGTTCAGTGCTCCATTGAGCGTCATATTATCCACGTTCAGAGTCAGTGCATTGCTGTTCAGGTCAGGACTGGGCCAGGTAACTGATCCGCTTTGGGAAAGAGTCGAGTCTCCTCCCAGCATCACCGAAGAGCCTGAATCAAACGTGAAATCACTGCTGCCAGTAAGTGAAACTGTTCCGGAAGGCTTGAAAGTGGAAGCAGTGAAATTCAAAGAAGTGTCACTGAATGTACCGCCGCTTGGTAAAATCAACTCGCTGCTGTTCTTAACACTAAGTGTGCTGCTATTATCTAAAGTTGGTGAATTTTGGAAGTTAAGATTAGCACTGTTCAGAGTTAAATCAGCATCATTGAATTGGGCTGTACCTCCAACAGTGAGGCTCATGTTATCAACACCAAAAGAGACTCCGGAAGAACTACCTGCCTGGCTCAGGATAAGATTTCCTACTGTACTTGTTCCATTGTCTGTACGCGATATTCCTCCAGAAGTGTTGATTTGCAGAGTTGTATTATTATCCGTTGTAATGCCGTCCAGGACGTGACTTCCTGCCAGTTCAAGCTGTCCGCCTGAGAGATTTGCAGTTGCATTGTTTGCTAAATTGATAGTTGCACCATCATTCAAATCCAGGGTTCCTGCAACTGCCAGGTTTCCTT
>JAAESD010000050.1 GCA_024229695.1 bacterium | reverse complement strand
GCGGCACTAGGCGCAGGTTATACAGTAGCAGACTTCACATACTAATATAGTATTAAGTTTTATACAGAAAAACCCCTCATAAAGAGGGGTTTTAGTGAAATTTGTTTCAGTAAACTAGATAATTACTTACCTACTTTAACTTCAACATAGCCTTCGCCATCTGTAGTCTTATCTTCAATAGCAATACCAACGTATGCTGTCATACGAGGGTCTACTGAATCATCTAACCATTTGGTTGCTATACCTGAAATTTCTGATGCTACAAGAATGTCGCCTTTAGAAACTGTACCAGTTACTTTACATGGAACACGTCCTTGTAGAGCAATATATGGATGAGTTTCTGAGTTTCCAGCCTCTTCGTTCATTGCGAAACCAGGAGTTGTAGAAACAACACCTGCAATCTTAGTTGAACCATAGCCTTGTGCTGAAGTAACTTCTGCTTCACCGCCGAACATAACTAATGTGCCTTCTTCATATGGGGCATCTGCCGCATATCTTTCTGCAAGGTCGGCATATTGAGCCGTTGTTGCTATACCATAAAATGTTCCTGCACCAGTTATATCATTACCGCCCATTGCGATGTCGCCTGACATTGTACCGCCAGTTGTCATTAATGCGCCTGCGGCAGATACATTTGCTGTATCAACGTGGTCTGCACCAGCCTCAATACCATCTAACTTATTCTTTAATGTAGTTGTAAAGTTCTTTTGAGATAAACCACCATCGCCTACTGAGTAAGTAGTATTAGTATAGTTGCTTGAGTGAATAGTACCTGCACTTGCACCTGCCCAATCTACATGTTCTTCAGCAACGAAATTTGTTAAAGCGTCATGGTCAAAGTCTGAACTTGTATACGTTGTATTATTATCAGTCCAAGGTACGTTAACATACATTTTTTCACTTGATAATTCTACTGGATAGTTCTTACCAGATTCTGTATAACCAATCTTAACTCCACCTCTAACGGTACTTGAAGCCAGTGGTAAAGAGTAGTTGTTAGCACTTGTATCAACACCATCTAACTTAGTATGGTCTGCATCAGTGAATACATTTGAGTCAGTTGCCGCTTCAACTGCCGCTCTGATTTCTGCATCAGATTGGTCTGCTGTCGCACTTGCTTCAATACCATCTAGTTTAGAATGGTCTGCTGTTGTAAAGTTTTCGTCAGTTTGACTTGCTACAACAAAATCTAAAGTACCATCTGCATCATCATAAGTTACTGCAACACCTGTTTCAGTGTTACCTGTAATCATTGCACCAACAATATCCTGAACTGTTTCATCATTCATTGTGAATGACATAACACCAGATGTTGAGTT
>JAAESD010000049.1 GCA_024229695.1 bacterium | reverse complement strand
TGCTGAGGATACTACCGGTGAACTGTTACCTCACACCGTTTATGTATCCAGTTTTCAGATCGACAAATACGAAGTGACTAATGCTCAGTATCATGCCTTTTGTATTGCAACCGAAAGATCGATGCCAACTTTTTGGGGAATTGAACGGTTTAAATCTTCCCTGGACTATCCAGATCATCCGATAATCGGAGTCAGCCATGGCGCTGCGCTGGCCTATGCCCAATGGTGCGGGAAACGACTTCCGACTGAAGCTGAGTGGGAATACGCAGCCCGAGGTGGCTTGGAAGGAAAGAAATATGATCGCGGGGATGAGTTCAAAGCCGAAGAATACAATACGAGCAAGTCTGAAAGCAAAGGCCTTGTGGCTGTAGGGAATTACCTGCCAAACGGGTATGGCGTTTATGATATGGTTGGCAATGTCAGGGAGTGGGTGGCGGATTACTACGCAATAGATTATTACGCCAATAGTCCTAAGGAAAACCCGAAGGGCCCGGAGAAATCTCGCTGGAGAGTGGTCCGAGGTGGTGGTTGGTATTCTGGTCCCGGTTGCAACAAAGTCGTCGTTCGTAATTGTTTGAAGGCAGGATGGGTAGATATCAATGTAGGATTCCGATGCGCCAAAGACATCGATTAAACAGTAATAAGTTTCAATCCAAACAAAAAAAGGCACCTCATTTCTGAGGTGCCTTTTCAACTGAAACAATCAGTTTTATTTTACAACCCAGGTATCGCCTGCATAGATAATATCTTTCAGTGTACCTTTGCCGTTTTTCTCTATTTCCTGTGCAATTTGAGCATGAACATCCTCGTCGTAGACAGGTTCGTCATTAGCTCTCATAACACCAATCGGTATTGGTAACCCAGGCATGTGGTCAAGTTGTGAGGCAACAAATGCAGGAACTGGAGAGTTGTGCTCCAAAGTCCAGACTGAAGCTTCATCAGCGCTGACTGTATTCGCATGGCAACTGTCAAAACTGATTCCCTTGTCTTTGTCTTTGCCATAAATCATTGGCTGACCATCAACAAGTTCAACAGTATTTTCATCACGATTCGCTTTGCTTGTCCATTGATCCCAGGCGCCATCGTTGAAGATTACGCAGTTCTGCAGAACCTCAACAAATGCCGATCCCTTGTGAGCAGCAGCAGCTTCAAGAACAGAGGCCATATGCTTTGGCTTGGTATCGATTGTTCTTGCAACAAACGATGCACCAGCACCAAGAGCCAACTGAATAGGATTAAATGGCCTGTCTACAGAACCAACAGGGCTCGTCTTGGTCCTTGTGCCAATTGGAGTAGTAGGTGAGTACTGTCCCTTGGTCAGACCGTAAATCCGGTTGTTGAAAAGAATGATTTTCAGATCGACATTACGACGAAGTGAATGAATCATATGGTTACCACCGATGCTCAGGCCGTCGCCATCACCAGTGATTATCCATACAGACAAATCAGGGTTGGCAGACTTTACACCAGTTGCAATTGCATTTGCACGACCGTGGATGCTATGGAATCCGTAAGTGTCCATGTAATATGGGAACCTGCTTGAGCAGCCAATTCCCGATACCATTACCATGTTCTCTTTTGGAATTCCCATTCCAGCCAAAGTTTTTTGTACCGAGTTCAGAATTGCATAGTCTCCACAACCTGGACACCAGCGCACTTCCTGATCAGACTTCAAATCCTTGGGCTTTAAAACATTAAGATCACTCATTACATCTCCTCCAGGATTTCTGCAAACCGTGCTTTCAACTGGTAAGCTGTGAACGGCTTACCCTGGATTTTTGTGTATGATTCAAATTTGATCGATGGATAACACATCGTCAGAACTTTTCGTAACTGACCAAGGTTCATCTCTGGAATTACGATTCTGTCGTACTTTTCAAAGATTTCCTGCAGCCCGTGAGGCATTGGCCAGAGGTGACGCAGGTGAAGGTGAGTAATGTTGCTACCTTCAAGATTCATCTGCTCAGTTGCACTTCTGATCGCTCCGTAAGGAGAGCCCCAACTTATAATAAGCAGTTTTGAATTTTCATCACCGGTAGGTTGTGGAGTCGGGATAGTTTCCCTGATTCCCATGATTTTATCTTCTCGCAGATGACTCATCAGCTCATGATTTTCAGGATCATGGCTTACACCACCACGCTCATCTTTTTCCAGTCCACCAATTCTGTGCTCAAGGCCTTTAACTCCAGGAGCTGCCCACTTGCGAACCAGCCTTTCATCGCGTTTGTAAGGCAAGTATTCTTCGCCCTCTTTAGCAATGTAAGTGTTGATTTTTGGCAGGTCTTCAATAATTGGAAGTTTCCATGGCTCAGTGCCGTTTGCAATGTAGTTGTCGCTCAGCAGGATGACTGGAGTCATAAACTCAACAGCAATCCGACAAGCTTCAACTGTACACTCAAAAGCATCGCCTGGAGTTGCACATGCAATTACTGGAATTGGAGCTTCACCGTTACGACCAAAGATCGATTGCAACAAGTCTGACTGTTCAACTTTTGTAGGCAAGCCTGTTGATGGGCCAGCACGTTGAACATTGACAATCACCAGTGGCAATTCTGTTATAACAGCAAGACCAAGCGCTTCAGTCTTGAGTGCCATACCAGGTCCACTTGTAGTAGTGATACCAAGGCGACCAGCATAAGAACCACCAATTGCACTACAGATTCCAGCAATCTCATCTTCCATCTGCAAAGTAACGACGTCAAAATTTTTCATCGCTGACAGATATTGCAGAATGTCAGTAGCTGGAGTAATTGGGTAGGAGCCGAGCAATGGTTTCAGACCAGCAAGTTCAGCACCTGTAGCCAATCCAACTGCAATAGCTTCATTACCAATAATATTTCGATAAGTGCCAGGTTCAAGATCTCTACAAGCATCAACTCTGAATCGTCCCTGGAAAAGTTCCAGAGTTTCAGCCAGGTTGAATCCAGCTTGGAGTGCTTTTTTATTGGCATCAGCAATTTCAGGTTTCGATGCGAATTTGCTGTCCAGCCAGGTTATAGTAGATTCCAGTGGACGACTATAAAGCCAGTACATCATTCCCAATGTGTAGAAGTTTTTACATCTCAGGATAGCTTTTTTCGACAGCTCACTATCTTTAAGAATTTCCAGAACACGCTGGTTGATATCGACAGGAACCACGCGGTAACCATCAAGGGTTCCGTCTTCAAGTGGATTGCTGTCCAGCTTTGCCTTTGCCAGATCTCTTTCAGTGAAGCTGCCAGTGTTGGCGATAATAGTGCCACCCTGTTTCAGGTCTTTGTAGTTAACTATCAAAGCCGCAGGGTTCATTGCAACCAGAACATCCGGAGCATCGCCCGGCGTATAAATATCTGATGCACTAAAGTGAATTTGGAATCCTGAAACACCTGCACGAGTTCCTGCAGGGGCGCGGATTTCCGATGGGTAGTCGGGGAAGGTGGCAAGGTCGTTACCAACCTTGGCGGTGCTGTCGGAAAATTGGCCTCCGGTAATCTGCATTCCGTCTCCGGAATCACCAGCAAACCTGATTACGACGTCTTCCTGGCGAATGACTTCTTTTGTCATTTCAACCTCGTCCACTCGTGGTGGAAAATTTAGTATGCACAACTTATGTGACCTTTTTGATCACAGTGGATATCACTTGAAAAGCTATAACGATTTATTGAGAATGCCACTTAAAAAAACAGGAAAAACTTGATAAATATATAACAAAGAGGCTGCGGAATTAACCGCAGCCTCACCTAGGAAGTAAGTATGATTACTTCGCAGCTATATGTGGAACCAGAACATGAATAGTTTCAGCTCTGTCATGTAGCTCTTGAAGTGTTTTCACTGAGCCACCTCCACCATTACCTGCTTCATCGTTGTGACATCCATAGCATGCAAAGTCCAGAGTAATGGAAGCTCCATCTTCTGGATCAATCAGAACACTTGTGCCATCTAATGAGAACATGTCAACTTTACCATTGACCGAAGTGTTAATTTGCCAGATGTGAGTGCTCACATCACCAGCATGCAATGTTGTTGCAACCGCACTTTTGGAAGCATCAGGCATGTGACAGTCAACACAGGTAGCACCGTAGCCGTGTGTTGTCTCCTGGATGTTTGCATGAGAACCATCAACATGGCAGCCAACACATGTGTTTGTTGTGCTTACACCATCACCAGGTGCCTCAGAATCAAAGACTACCGATGCATGAGGGTCGTGGCAATCATTACATCCTGGACCATAGGAAACATTGTGAGGAGAGTTGTACCACTCGTCAAATTGTTCATGATGTTTTATATATCCGCCACTGGCTTCGATAATTTCTCCACCGTGTGAGATACCATTGTCTCCACCACGTGTATGACATTTACCACAGAATTCGGAAGTACTGTCTGTTTCCATGGCATAGCTTTGTGGGTCAAACGCGTGTTGGTTACCCATGCCGTGACATTTTTCACAGTGAACGCCACCAGCAAAGAAAGTACCCAAGAATCCTTCCATGCCGTCCTGGTTGTTCTCTGCAACACCATCGTCAGATGGTACCCAGCCAGTAGTATGGCAGGAACCACAGTTGTAAGCTTTCAGTTCGCCTGCGTGATAGTTGCCAAAGCTCTCTGTCTGGAAGTTATACTGGTTTCCACCCTCTGCAGGAGTGTAAATGTATCCATCATTTTGAATCCAACGCATTTTCCAGCCAAAACCACCAATTGTGTAGCTATAGTCATCCCAGCTGGTTCCATTAGGAGGAACAGTAGGGTCATTAGCATACCTGGAGTGTGCTGGGAATTGATCAGTTGGTGCTTCGCCGTCAATTGGGGTCAGTTTGTAAGGGTGACCAGAGTTAACCCACTGTTCATGCTTTTCAGTATGACAAGCTGCACAAGCATCTGAGCCTGCATAGCCCAATTCCGGAGGATCGACAGGTACAATTGGGTGATCGTCTGAACAGCCTACAAGAACCATTGCTCCAAAAACAAGAAGCAATAATAGAAGTCTATAACTCACGGTGTGTTCCTTTCGGAAGAGTCTGAATGAAGAGTGAAACTCACTCGTTACTGTAACTCGAAAAGAATAGCAGAAAGGTATAAGATAAAGAAAGTATTTTGTGACATTAGTGTGACAATTATCATAACTTGTTGCAATCAAGACAAGTATACGGTTTATGTGTCAATGCTGTAATGCATTGTACAATAGTAGGTTATGTCGTTTTCCTGTTTATTTATAATGCGCATCTGTTAAAAATATCACACTATAGCTTTTTTAGTAAATAAATGTTGACTAAATTATACACTAAATTAATAACCCTGCGGGAGATTAGGCTTTAGTTATTAACCAGGTATTGCTCAACACCATCGGTCATATTTAATGTGCCATTTTCTGAAATTATTAATGCGTCGATGCCCGGATAATGTTCTTTTAAAAACTTGAATACCTGATCGTCAGGAAGCCTGGAAATTATTGCTGCAACAGCATCAGTAGTTGTAGCATTCCTGCCGATGAGAACTACATTTTTATCAATAGTACATGCCCGGTTAACAAGTTTCAGAGTGGCAACTATTTCGTTACTTTTTGGATCATGTACAGCAATATTCCATTTTTTATTTTTCTCTGGCCTGCCGAGTGCAAAATAATTTCCACCTACATTCAGCAATGTTGCGCTGGTGCCATACTCCCGAAGTGTTTCAATGGTTTTATCAACTGAGTATCCACACTGCAGCTCCTCGAGGTTAATCATGGCGCTTGCATTGCTTCTGCTGAACTTTCTGCTTGCACTATCCAGAGTTACTCCGTCCGGGAAGAAGTCACC
>JAAESD010000048.1 GCA_024229695.1 bacterium | reverse complement strand
GGCACCAAAGACTTCTACGTCAACGCCAGAAGCCCATGAACCGCTATTGGAGGTGACAACCATTTCAAGCATGATGTCAGATCCACCTGGGCAGTCGGCAGAAATCTGGATGTCATAGTCACCAGCAAAAGATGCCCCTGCTGCAACATTACCAAAATCAATAGATCCGGAAAGAACACTGATATAAGGATTGGTACTGAAAAGTTCAGCAGAAACATTGTTCATTTGAGTTGAATCATAGTTGAGCATATCGATGCTCAAAGTAGCAGTTTCATTTGGATTAGCCTGGCCATTGCCGCCAACGCTGAAAGATGAAACGCCAGCAAAGTTAGCATTTGTAGAAACAGAGATATTCTGTCGGTGAGGAATCATGTCGTGACCAGTAATAGTCAGCTTCATTGTTCCTTCAGTGAGACCAGTCAGTGGCAATGTAATGTTACCGTTATCATCGGTTCTACCGTGAACAGAAGTTAGTCCGTCTTTCAGGAGTACAACCATTGCATTAGGCACAGGAGCGCCATATGAATCAAGAGCAACAACATTATATGTGGTTGCAGCTGCTGGAATAATCGATGCGTTTACAGGAGCAAAGTCATCAGGGAGTGATGTCCACATTTCTGTAGCAGGGTCACCCATCAGGTTGTTCCAGACACACCAGACTTCAACATTATTAGGTTCAGAAAGGTTGTAGTTGTTATACATTGCAATCTTGCCATTGGTAACGGCAGGACCAACCCTGAAGTCTCCAGAGTTTATTACACCATCAGCAATACCTGTGTAAACACAGTTGTTGTATCGAGTGTGTGTTCCTGTTGTGGCTGTTCCAATACTAGCTACAGCACCACCATTAGGAGCTCTGAGGAAAGCTTCACTATTACAGTTACCATCAGATTCAAAAGTACCTGTATCACAAGTCAGAAGCACTGCAAATGGCAACTCATAGCCGTTGTCCATATACATAATGTTTGTAGCATTAAGGCCACTCATGCCCCAGTAACCACGATAACCGAAGAAGGAGATACCGTCTCCAACACCATTCATCATTGCACTGGAGAAGTTTCCACTCCAGACAGTATCAACTTGAGAGTAACCAAAGTTGAGTAGTTCATTTTTTACCCATTGGTTTACATAAATAGTGGTGATACCACTTGCACCTGGATCGCCAACAAGAAGCGCTCTGTCAAACCAGCCTGGGTCATCACCTGTTGGAGGAGTCATCTCATAAACTAAAATTTTATCTAGAACTGTTTCAAGTTCGGTTGTACTGGAAACTGAAATACGTCCCAGATGAACATCAGAAAGAATGTCGCCACCTTCAAGGCGTGTATATGAATGGTCACCTTCGCCACCATAACCACTAAGGCCTTCAGTATAGGTTGGAATAGCAACTGAACCGTTGGCATCACCAATCAGAGTTACAAATTCAAGTGGTTTTTGCAAAGTATTATACTGATTTTGAATATAGTTTTTGATAGAAGTTGTGCTTGTTCCAGTTTGAGCTGTTGTAGCAGTGATTACATTATAACCCTGTTCTTCACGCCAGCCAACCAGTGGCTTTACAAGGTTAGAAATAGTATCACTGGTAGGGTGGATAATAAGATAAGTACCACGGTCTACAGTTACACCTCTTGAGTCAGAATCATAGTTGGCAATAGTATTGCGATACATAGTGTCAAATGATTCAGTAATAACTGTATTGTGTCTTGTTGGTGAATTCGTGCGGTCAATACCTGAGAAATTAATCTCTGCACTGATTCTTGAAGCAACAGTTGCTTTCCCTGTTTCTGGATTCCAGCTCAGAGGATTAAATGTTACTTGAACAACACGCAGGTTACCCATCATTGCTGGGCTGCCAACCTCGGCTGCGCTGAGTTGTGTTGCCCTGCTGTATGCAGCATTATCAACTTCAAAACTTTCCCCATCGTTCTGAATAGGAAGAATTTTAACATCGTTGATAACAGTTGAAGAAACAACTGAAGACGATGCTGAAACGCCGGCAATGTCTGGAATAGTTACCATAGTTGAAAATGTAGGAAGACCAGGTTCACCATTGTCACCACGGAATTCGCCACCTTTAATGGAGAAATGTTGCCATGATTCACCCGCAATAATGACATCTTCTCTGGTAATTTCAGGAAGAGTGAACTCAAGTGTTAAACCATCAGCAGTTTCACTTAAGACAGCCACTGCTGGTTTAGAGTTGGAAATAGAGCTGTCTAAAGCAAGTACCTGTTGCTGAACTTCAGTAGCAAAGGCAGAGATAGACAATAGTAGACAGAAAAATACGACAGTTAGTCGAGAGCGCATAATGCCTCCAAGTTGCGAATTCCTGAGATGGGGCGGGGTTGGCCATCGGGCTGGAACGCGGTCAAAGTTTTTGATCGACCTAACTATTATACACTATATATTGTATATTGTGAAGAGGTTCAGACGTTTTTTGTTGGATTAAATGAATGACGCTGAAAAATTGCACATTTTTGCACACAATCACCGAATTATATGTTATAATGCAAGTTCGAGTCATCGTTCCCGCCAGATGGCCATAGTATTCAAAATAAGCTTCTTTGGAGGATTCCTATGTTAAGGAACGCAACTTTGATTGCCTTCTTGCTCTTTGCACTGCCTGCTTTGGCTGCAACAATTTATGTCCCAGGTGATTATGCCCAGATTCATGATGCTGTTCAGGCAGCAAATTCTGGTGATGTAGTCCAGGTCGCTGCAGGTACATATAATGACTGTACACACGAAACCGAAGGCCCCGAAAGTACTCCTGCATGCGTTATTATGAAATCTGGAGTCACTTTACGTGGTGCTGGACCTGATGCAACAATTATCGATGCCCAGGGTCTTGGTCGTGGAATATTCATTGAAGCTGTTTCAAATTGTAGTGTTGAAAACCTGCAGGTTCGCGGTGCATATGCTGCAATTTATGGTGCTGGCATCCTGATTCGCCAGGTTGGCATCGATGTAACAATCACCGATGTAACAATCACAGAAAACCTTGATGGTGGGCTGATTTGCTATGACAACGCTTCTCCATTTTTATTGAGATTGCACTGCTATGATAACGAAGCAAAACAGGGAGGCGGAATCTCTGTTGAAGAATTCAGCTCTCCAGTTATTGAAAGCTGTATTGTAGAAAATAATGAAGCGCCAAGTGGTGCTGGTATTTTCATACGCAACCAGAGTAACGCAACAATTCTCTATTGCACAGTTACCGGAAATGTTATCAACGCAGCGTATGGTAATGGTGGCGGAATCTGTGTGACCGGTTCAAACCCAATTATCAGTGGTTGTGAGATAAACGGCAATACTACTTTGGGTTATGGCGGTGGCGTCAGCTTTCTGAACAACTCAGGTGGCTCACTTTCAAACAGTAGAATCAACGATAACTTTGCCATAGGCGACAATTCACTTGGTGGTGGTATTTCTGTTAACGGATCAACTCCTTTGATTGAATATTGTCTAATTGCTCGTAATAGCTTGACAGGTGTTTATGGCGATGGTGGAGGCGTAGATTGTACCGGAGCTCCATCTGCCACTTTTGATCATTGCACTATTATAGAAAACTCAACCGTCGGTTCTGCTGGTGGAATGTTCTTCCAGTATGGTGCGGATCCTGTAATCGAGCACTGTATGATCCTAAATTCTACCTCTGGTGAGGGGCTTTATTGCACCTTTGGAGGTACACCAACTGTTTCCTGCAGTAATGTCTATGGTAATCCCGGTGGCGATGCAATTTGTGGTATCGATTCCGGTAACAATATCAGCGCTGACCCTGAATTCTGTGATCTTGCAACCTTTACACCAGCTGATGACAGCCCTGCTGCTGATATTTGTGGTGGCTACTGTGGATATATTGGACCTGGTTGTGCGTCTGGCGTAGAAACTCCTGCGTCGGTTCACCTTCTCGGGAATTATCCAAATCCATTTAATCCATCAACAACAATAGCTTTCATGCTTGACGAACCTGCTTCTGCTGAGTTAATAATCAGGGACGTGCAGGGTAGAGCGGTGAAGCATATCACCCTGGGTGACCTCCCGGCAGGTCGCCACGAGTCCGCTTGGAATGGTCGAGACAACAATGACCGCCCCGCCGCAAGCGGTATTTATTTCTATGAACTACATGCCATGGGCATGAAACAGTCGAGGCGAATGATTCTAATTAAATGAGACGTGCTTTAATCGCGCTTGCTCTTGGAACCAGTCTTTTGATGGCAGCAGTTATTGCAACTGCTGCTCAGACTGATCAGCAAGCCGTTCCGTTCTTTCGCAGCGAGACCACTGGTAGTCTTGTATCTGTCACCTGGGAACCTCAAGCAAATATGTTGAACAGGTCTCTTGCCGAGACTGCTTCGTATCTTGTTTCACTTCCTCCAGGAACTGAATCCTTTTCTGTAACTCTTGATTCTGGTGCTGCAACAGCAGTAACCGATGGCAAAGTTCTGCGCATGCGTGGGCATTTGCTCGGTCGGGTTGTTGTTGAACAACCTGATGCAACCGGTTCAATGACAGTTACAACCAATGGTTCAGGTTTCACAGACCCCAGGTACGATTCAAGAGCTTTTGATTCGGCACTTGGACTGGAAACATTGTCCAACGGTAGTGGTAGCTATGTGATTCTTGTTGCAACTCCATACCTTGATTCTGTTGGCCCACTGGTTCAGTGGAAGCGTGAAAAAGGTTTCCATGTTGTAGTTGAAGAAGTTACAGCAGGAAGAACCAATGCCGATATTTTGGCATGGTTGCGCAATGCTTACGAGACCTGGGACTATCCACCAGAGTATGTACTTCTGTTTGGCGATGTTGATACAGTTCCAGCCTGGAGCTTGAGCGAAAATGTAACTGATTTACCTTATGCTCTAATGGACGACAACGACTGGCATGCTGACCTACTGATTGGTCGCTTTTCATGTGAAACTGTAGTTGAAGCTGAGACGCTTGTTGCCAAATCCGTTGTCTACGAAAAAACACCTTACCAAGGTGACAGCGGTTGGTTTACCAGATCATTGATGGTAGGTGGAAACTACGGTTCAGAAACTCCAGCAAGTACTGTCCAGTTCTGTGGTCAGCAGTTGGAAACTATCGGTTTTGATCCTGCTACTGAAGTACTTTTCCCACCACATTGGAATGGTGTCTGGCCAATCGATAATGCATTGGAAGAAGGCGTTTCAATTTGTACTTACAGAGGTTGGGCATATGGAACTGAAGGATGGGAACCTCCTCACTTTACCAATGCTGATATTCCTGCTGTTGAAAATGGTTTGATGACTCCGCTTGTGATGAGTTTTGTTTGCCTTAACGGAAACTATGCAGACGATGATCCTTGTTTTGGTGAAGCATTTACCAGGTTGGGAACTGCTGAAAATCCAAGAGGCGCTGTAGCGTTTATTGGTAACGGTGAGCACTGGAGTCACACCAGATACAACGATGCAATGGCAATCTCTTTCTTTGAAAGAATGGTAGAAGAAAATATTACCGACCTTGGTTCAATGCTTGTTGCCAGTAAACTCAGATTCCACGATTATTTCCCGATGGAGATGGAATTTGCTGTTCATGGTGAAGAGTCCGTAGAGTTTTATTGCCATATTTACAATCTGCTTGGTGATCCGGAGTTGAATCTCTGGAAACAACAACCAACTGGAATGCATCTCGATTTACCCGATAATCTTCCAGCTGGAGCAACAGTTCTGGAACTGCCTGTTTTTGAAGACGATGGAGAGACTCCTTGCGTCGGCGCAAGAGTTGGTATAGTTCAAGATGGAAATTTACTCGGTTTCGGATTTTCTGGCGAAGATGGAATTGCAATAGTTCACCTGGATGGTGTTGTTGCTGATCAAGACGTGACAATTACTGCTACTCGTAGTGGCAGATTACCATTTCAAAATGAAATTGATTGCGATGGGCAGACTGCATTTATTGCTCTGACTGCGCTGGATATAACAGAGAATATCTCTGAAGAATATGTAGTCGCGGGGGAGACAGTTCGTCTTTATCCAACAGTTACAAACACTGGTAATGATGATGCTATCGGTGTCACAATTTCTGCTGATGTAAGTGGACCTGCTTCAATTGCAGGACTTGAGTTTGTTGCTGGAACACTTGGCTCAGGCCAGAGTTGGACTGCAACAGGTGGAAATTACTGGGAGCTATCAGTTGATGCTGATGCAAATAACGGTGACGTAATTTCAGTCAGGGTCTGGGCAAATGGTGGTATTTCAATTTATGAAATCGATGTTGCTGCCCCTGAATTTACAGTTGAACCTGCTATTGGTGGCAACGGTTTGTTGATGCCAGGAGTTGAGTCAGTTGTGACAATCAATATTGTCAATGAAGGACTTGCTACTACTGGTGGCACAATGATGATGTACGTCTACCCTGAAATGGGTGAGGTTACTTCCGGTGCAACCAGTTTTGTGAATTCAGCCGAGTTTACGGTCCTGTTGAATAGCGATTTACCTGAAGGCTCTAATGTTGAAGTCATGTTGGCAATAGCCTGTGATGAAGGTTATCAGCAGTCGATTAGAACTGCTGTGACTTGTGGTGTATTTGATGCATCGGCTCCAGTAGGTCCTGATGCATATGGTTATTATGCCATCGACAGTGCAGATATTGAATACCCGAATGTGTTGCCTGAATATAGTTGGACTGAACTCAACCCAACATTTGGCGGTATCGGAACTGAAGTTGTTTACGTTGCTGACAACGCTACTGCTTATGCTGACATGGATTTTGAATTCACCTATTACGGTGAGTCATCCAACCATGTGAGAATTTGTGATAACGGCTGGATCAGTTTTGGTGACAATGATGATTTAGATTTCTACAACTGGCCAATCCCGTCGCCTCACGGTGCCGATGGAGTGATCGCTCCTTTCTGGGATAACTTTGATCCAATCGCAACTGCCGAAAATGGTGGCGGAGTTTTCTATTACAAAACCGCCGATATTTTCATAGTTGAGTGGAGCAGGATGGTTCACTACAGGCCAGAGATTGATGACCTGCAGACTTTCCAGCTTGTTCTCAAGCCCAATGGCGAGATTCTGTTCTTGTACAGACAAGTTCAGGATGTCGATTTTGCGCGTACTTATTCAACTGTTGGTATCGAAAGTCCAGATGAGACTGATGGCTTGCAGTTGAGTTATTCAAACGTAAGATGCGATGGAACTGCACCACTCGGTTCAGGCCTGGCCATTCTTTTGACTACTGAAGTGCCAATCTACGAAGCGTATGAACTGGGCAGTTATAGTATCGCCGCAAATGGCGGAAGCTGTGATTTGACCTGGGAGACTGCTGATAACAGACCAGTTACCGGCTGGCTCGTTTCCAGATACGAAGATGGTTCAATTATTCAGCTGACTGAAACCCCACTGCCAGCAACTGCCCGTCAGTTTATTGACAATGAGTTCAGCGAAGGTTCTGAATACTTGATTACAGCTCTGCATCCTTACGGCGGCAGAACAGAGTTTGGTCCATATGCAGTTGAAAGCACTTCTGACGTTGGTGAATTTGTTCGCACGGCATTGATGCCATGTGAACCAAATCCGTCTCAGGGTAGCACTCGCATCGGGTTCAGTTTAGCTCGCGGTGGAATGGCAACTCTGGAAATTTACGATGTTGCTGGTCGTCTTGTTCGCACTCTGCTTTCCGGTGAAAAACCAGAGGGTACAAGCAGTGTGATCTGGAATGGCTGTAATGATAAAGGTCGACAACTGGGTGCAGGAACTTATTTCTACCGACTCCAAACCGAGTCAGGTGTTATTACCCGTAAGATGTTGTTGGTCCGATAGGAAATAATGAAGCTGACTCTGTTACTACTGACTTTGTTGACAGTAGCCGGTATGTGGGAGATGGCTCGCCATCGCTACTACCGACGACAGATAAAGTTACGTGTTCATGTCAACGGCAGCAGAGGAAAAAGCTCTGTTGCCAGGTTGATTGCAGCAGGATTGCAAGCTGGCGGCTTACGAGTTTGTGCAAAAACAACAGGTTCTGCAGCCAGGTTTATTCATGTTGATGGAACTGAGACTCCAGTAGTGAGACACAGTCCGCCTAACATTCGCGAACAGTTACGAGTGTTCAGGCAGGCAGCGCGCGAAAAAGCTGATGTGTTGGTACTGGAATGCATGGCAGTAAGACCGGATTTGCAGTGGATTTGTGAGCACAAGATTGTCGATGCAACCTGTGGTGTGATCACAAATGTCAGACCTGATCATCTTGAAGTTCAGGGGCCAAGACTCGAAGATGTTTGCGACAGTCTTGGTGGAACTGTGCCTCGCGACTCGGTGATTCTGACTGCAGAGAACAAGTTTGGCAACAGGCTTGAGTCTATTGCAATAAGACGCAATTCAAGATTCATGATTACTGATCCTGAATCGGTAACTGAAGATGATTTGGATAAGTTCAGTTATCACGAGTTTGCAGACAATGTTTCGCTGGCGCTTGATGCCTGCGAAGAATGTGGCGTCGACAGGGCAGATGCATTGAGTGGAATGCACAAGGTGTTACCAGATGTGGGAGCACTCACAATTCTGCCGTGTACTCAAGACGACAAGAAGTTTGATTTTGTAAATGCATTTGCAGCGAATGACCCGGAGTCATCAATTGCAGTCTGGAAAAGACTTGGATTCGATAAAACTGGCGCAGTAGCTCTTTACAATAACAGAGCTGACAGGATGCGTCGGGCTAAAGATATGGCGCCGATATTTGTTGAAGGCGCAGTGCCGGAAAAACTGGTTGTCGTTGGTGAAGCAACTGCCGCTATCTGTGAATTATTTGCAAGGCACGGAGCTGATAAAAACGACATTGTTGATCTTGGTGGAAAAACTGCAGCCGAGATTTGCGATGAACTTTTCGTTCTGGCAAACGGATCAACCGTAGTAGGGCTTGGAAACATTGGTGGTGCAGGTCACCTGTTGATTGCAGAACTTGAGAAAGGAGAGACAACATGATTTATCAGGCAATAGGTCTTGGACTTGTTATCAGTCTCATCTTTTCAGAGGTAATGGGAGTTG
>JAAESD010000047.1 GCA_024229695.1 bacterium | reverse complement strand
GCCGTGGGATTGTCGAAAAGATGATCCATATTCAATCTATGACAAATTCGATTTCGAAATTCCTTACGGCGAAGGTGAAATGGGAACAGTAGGTGACTGCTGGGATCGTTACATGGTTCGTATCAGGGAAATGTTTGAGTCTTGCCGCATAGTACGGCAGGCAATTGAGTCGATGCCAGAGGGCCCTGTTATGACTGACGATTTAAAGCGTAACGTCAAGGTTCCTGCCGGCTCACTTTACACACGGACAGAGAGTAGCAAAGGCGAGATGGGCTACCAAATTATTAGCGATGGCGGTTCTAAACCGTTCCGCAATAAAGTGCGTTCACCATCGTTCTCTAACCTGCATGTAATCGAGAAAGTTGGCCGAGGGCAGATGCTGTCTGACCTTGTTGCCACTGTAGGTTCTCTGGACATTGTTCTTGGGGAGATTGACAGGTAATGGAAATTATTACAAAGCTCCTGACAGAAACTTTTGGTCTGCAACTGGATAATACCGGACAGCTTGTTGCTGGCGGTTTGACAATGGCACTAATCATGGCTCTGGTCATGGCAACCTGTGCAATTGTCTGGACCTGGGCCGAGCGAAAAGTAGCCGGATTTATTCAGAGCAGGTATGGCCCGATGCGTGTTGGTAAATACCACGGTGCATTGCAACCTGTTGCTGACATGGTCAAGATTCTGGGTAAGGAAGACATCATTCCCGATGATGCCGACAAGCCTCTTTTTGTCCTGGCACCAATTATTATCTTCATCGCTTCATTGTTGCCATGGGCTGCTGTTCCATTTGCGCCTGGCTTCATTGCATCGGACATGGACCTTGGTCTGTTCTACATTTTTGCAGTGAGTAGTGGCGCGATTGTCGGTATTTTGATGGCTGGTTGGGCATCGAACAACAAGTGGGCGCTTTATGGTGCTGCTCGTGGTGCTGCTCAGATGGTTAGTTATGAAATTCCACTGGCACTTGCCACAATTCCTGTTGTGATGAGAACCGGTTCTTTGAACATGAATGATATAGTGATTGGTCAGCAAGGTGGAATCTTCCACTGGAACGCTTTCCATGACCCATTTTTGTTTGTTGCCTTCATGATTTACTTCATTTCAAGTATTGCTGAAGTAAACCGTGGGCCATTTGATATGCCTGAAACAGAATCTGAATTGGTTGCCGGCTATCACACTGAATACACCGGAATGCGTTTCGCTCTGTTCTTCTTGTCAGAGTATGCAAACCTGTTCCTGGTTTCCTGTATTGCAACTGCGGTTTTCCTTGGTGGCTGGAATCTGCCAGTAGGAAACGCAGTAGTTTTGCCTGGCCTGGTTTTCCTGGCCAAGGCGGTTCTGTTGGTTCTGATTCAAATCTGGATTCGCTGGACATTGCCAAGATTGCGTGTTGACCAGCTGATGCATGTTTGTTGGAAAGTTCTGATTCCATTGTCGCTGCTTTGCTTGCTCGGCTCTGGAATTCTTTTGATGGTCAGTGGCGAAATCGCCGCTTAACGGGGCCAGTTAACCCCGGGAGTTGTCAATGACACAGTACTTTAGAGATTTTTACGACGCTGTCGTTTCTGCATTGAAAGGGATGAGGATCACAATAAAACATGTGATCAAAAAGCCTGTTACTTTGCAGTACCCTGATGAACGATGGGTAATGCCTGAGCGATTCAAAGGGTTTATTTTTAACGACATAAATCGATGTGACGCATGTAACCGTTGTGTGAAAGCATGTCCGGTTGACTGTATCTACATCGAAACAATTGGTAAAGGCAAGGACAGGTTCATGTATCGATACGCTGTTGATTACAACAAGTGTATCTGGTGTGGACACTGTGCTGAGGCATGCCCAACTGACGCATGTCAGCACAGCCTTGACTATGACCACTCCTGCTATGATCGCACTCGTCTGGTTTACGAATTTGTAGATCCAAAGAGTCCGGTTCCTTGTCACAAGGAAAACAGGCTGGAGATGGGATACTACGTTCCCAATGCAGATGAAGAGCGAGCAAAGCTTGCAGCTAAAAAAGAGGCAGCTATCAAAAAAGCCGCTGAAGAAAAAGATAAACCTGAAACAACAGAGGAGTAGCAAATGGGCGACATGGTATTTTATCTATTTGCACTGATGACCGTACTGTCCGGCTTCTTTGTCGTGTTCAGTAAAAATATTGTTCACGCAGGTTTCAGCCTGATGTTTACGCTGTTTGGTGTGGCAGGATTGTTCGCCATGCTTGGAGCTGATTTTCTGGCGATTACCCAGACGATGGTTTACATCGGTGGCGTTCTGGTTCTGGTTCTGTTTGTGGTGATGATGACACGCATTCCAGCACAGAATCTTCCAAAAAGCAGCTTTAACCGCAAGATTCCAGCTGGAATTTTCTCAGTCCTGATTTTTGCAATTGTCTTCAAGGTTATAGGTGGCACAGAGTGGAATGTTCTACCTGTCGACGCTCCTGAGGCAACAATCAGTATGATTGGTCAGAAACTTCTGACCGAGTTCATTTTCCCATTTGAGTATGCATCAATCGTTTTGCTACTGGCAATGATTGGCGCTGCTATTCTGATTCGCGAACGCAAAATTGATGACGATGAGGAGGTGCAGTCATGATGGAAGTAGGCTTGACTCACTACCTTACAGTTGGCGCAATTTTGTTCACACTTGGCATTTTTGCCGTAATGACCCGTCGCAATACAGTTGCCCTGTTAATGGGTGTTGAACTGATATTGAACGGGGCGAATGTAAATTTTGTGGCGTTTTCACGATTTGTTGAAACGTCGATTGATGGTCATATCATGGCTGCGTTTGTTATCGTTCTGGCTGCTGCTGAAGCTGCTGTAGCGTTGGCAATTGTACTGGCTATGTTCAGAAACTTTGGCACTGTGCACGTTGACAGTGTTGACAGTTTGAAGCAATAGAGGAGACGAAACACGATGAGCGAACACGCCATCCTGTGGACAGCACTTAGTGTACTGCTTTTACCAATGCTTTCGTATGTAATCATTTTCTTCTTTGGAAAAATGTTACCACGCAAGGGTGATTGGGTTGGAGTGACTCTACTTGGAGCAACTCTTGTTCAGGCAGTCCGCATTTTCGTGCATTTCTGGCAAATGGGCGATTCTCAACTTCGTTATGAAGGTGGATTCCGCTGGCTTGATCTTGGGCAATTTACTGCTGATGCAGGAATACTTGTCGATGGTATGACTTCCGTAATGTTGGTAGTTGTAGCACTTGTAAGTTTTCTTGTTCACCTGTTCTCTGTTGGCTATATGCATGGCGACAGGCGATACGAGCGGTTCTTTGCTTTCCTGGGATTTTTCACATTCTCAATGATGGGCATTGTACTGGCAAACGGTCTGCTCTTCTTGTATGTGTTCTGGGAATTGGTTGGACTTGCAAGTTACCTGTTGATCGGGTTCTTCTTCCACAAGCCAAGTGCAGCCGATGCAAATAAAAAGGCGTTCCTTACCAACCGTGTTGGTGACTTCGGCTTCTTTATCGGCATCATGATTTTCTTCACAGCTTACGGCACATTCAACTATATGGAACTGTTTGCACAAATGCAGTTAGCTCCATTGACTGGCGCTCTGTTAACCTGGGCTGGTGTTGGATTGTTCATGGGTTGTATTGGTAAATCTGCTCAGGCTCCATTGCACATCTGGCTTCCAGATGCGATGGAAGGTCCAACTCCTGTAAGCGCATTAATCCACGCAGCAACAATGGTTGCAGCGGGTGTTTATATGGTAGCAAGGTTGTTGCCACTGTTTGATCCCAACGCATTACTGGTAATTGCCTACATCGGTGCAATCACGGCAATACTGGGTGCGACGATTGCGCTGGTTAAAACCGATATCAAGAAATCGCTGGCATTCTCAACAATCAGTCAGCTTGGTTACATGGTTATGGCAATGGGTGTTGGTGCATCTGCTGCTGGTATGTTCCACCTCACAACTCACGCTTTCTTTAAAGCTCTGTTGTTCCTGGGAGCCGGTTCAGTAATCCACGCGGTTCATACTCAGGAAATGCCACTTATGGGTGGTCTGCGTAAAAAGATGCCAATCACATTTGTGACATTCTTTATCGCAACTCTGGCAATCAGTGGGGTTCCATTCTTCTCCGGTTTCTACAGTAAAGATGCAATCCTGGCAGGCGCTCTGGCGTTTGGTATGCAGGGCAAAACAATGATTCCTTTCATTCTTGCAATTGCTGCTGCTGGTATTACCGCATTCTATATGTTCCGCATGTTGTTCATGACTTTCATGGGCAAACCTCGAGATGAAGAACGATACAGCCACGCTCACGAGTCACCTTGGACAATGTCTGTTCCACTGTTGATTCTTGCTGTTCTGGCAATCGTTTCTGCTGGCTGGAAAGGCCCTGCCGACAGCTGGTTCTCAAAATTTGTAACTTCCTATGATCTGCCTGCAATTGCTGCAGAGTATGGTCACCAGGAACACCACATTGTTGAATCTGATCATCATGTAGCTGTAGACGATCACGCAGTTGCTCATGTCGATGAACATGCAGATTCTCACGCAGAAGCAGCTCACGGCGATAGTCACGGCCACGGCCACGGTGATGCTCATGATGATATTCATCACAAAGCTCACAACATGGCAATGGCCATGTCTATCGCAATTGCAGGACTCGGTATTTTCCTCTCCTGGCTCGCTTACATGAAAAAAGCGTTCAGCACAGAGGCAATTCGTACAAAGCTGAATCCACTATACAAGGTTCTGCAAAATAAGTATTACTTCGACGAATTTTATGCCGCTACGGTTTACAAATTCGTCCTCGGATTCGCATGGCTGAATGCTGCTTTCGATCGCATTGTGATTGATGGCATAGTAGACGGTTCTGCGACTGTTACTAAAATAGGTGGCTGGATAACCGGCAGCATATTTGACCGCTACGTCGTCGATGGAATGGTCAATGGAGTTGGCAACCTGATTCAGGGAGCTGCCCAAGGTATGCGTCGAGTACAGACAGGTCAGGTTCAAACCTACCTGCTGTATGTTTGTACCAGCATTGTAATTCTGGTTTTCGTTTTCAGAGCCCTGTAAAGGACTTAACCCAAGGAGAGCCTTGATGGCTGACCACATTCTATCCTGGATGACTTTTTTCCCGGTAATCGGCGCGGTTGTGATCGCGTTTATTCCAAAGGGCAACAAAGAAATCGTCAAAACAGTTGCTGCTGCTGCGGCTGCTGTGCCACTGATTCTTGCTGTTCGTTTGTTTATCGACTTTGACCGTAATCTGGACGGTTTTCAGTTTATTGAGCATTTCGAATGGATTAAAACATTTAACATCGAGTACCACATGGGCGTTGATGGCCTGAGTGTTCCGATGGTATTGCTTACAGCATTCCTTTCATTCCTCTGCATTATTGCATCGTGGAAAATTGAGAAAGCAACCAAAGGTTACTTTGCTCTGTTCCTGTTGCTTGAAGCTGGAATGATGGGTGTGTTCTGTGCTCTTGACTTCTTCCTGTTCTATGTGTTCTGGGAAGTAATGCTCTTGCCGATGTATTTCCTGATCGGCATCTGGGGCGGTCCAAGAAAAGAATACGCAGCCATAAAATTCTTCCTGTACACACTTGCAGGATCGGTACTGATGTTACTGGCTATGATTGCCCTGTATCTCTTTACAACCGATCCAGCCACAGGACAGACCGGTACCTTCAACATGTTGCACATGTTTGATCAGGCTAACCATACAGGCATACTGACTTTGGATAATGTCAGGTTTGCACTCTGGATGGGCTTGTTTATCGGGTTTGCAATCAAGGTTCCAATCTTCCCATTCCACACATGGCTTCCTGATGCACACGTTGAAGCGCCAACTGCTGTATCGGTAATTCTTGCTGGTGTTTTGTTGAAGATGGGTACTTACGGAATTCTTAGAATCAGCTATCCAATGCTTCCTGATCAAGCAAAAGCATTTATGATTCCGATGGCTATTCTTGGTGCTATAAATATTCTCTATGGTGCATTCTGTGCTCTGGCACAAACCGATATGAAGAAACTCGTTGCCTATAGCTCGGTCAGCCATATGGGTTACGTTCTTCTTGGTATGAGTGCAATGACTGAAGCCGGAATCAACGGTGCAGTTTTCCAGATGTTCAACCACGGTACAATCACCGCAATGATGTTCCTCTGCGTAGGCGTTATTTACGATCGTGCACATCATCGAGAAATTAATGGCTTTGGTGGACTTGGTCTGCAAATGCCACTTTATACAACAGTTACCTCGTTCGCACTGTTTGCTGCTATCGGCCTGCCTGGTCTGAGTGGTTTTGTCAGTGAAGCGATGGTCTTTATGGGTGCCTTCCCGGTTCACCAGACAATCACAATTATTAGTGCCATCGGTATTATTATCGGTGCTGCTTATGTCTTGTGGATGTTGCAAAGAGTGTTCCTTGGCACACGCAATGAAAAGTACGACGACATCCAGGACATCAATTCCAGAGAAATGTTTACTCTGGTTCCAATTGGTCTGGTAGTTCTGTTCCTGGGTATTTACCCGATGCCAGTTCTGAACCTGATGAAGGTTTCATTGAACAGTTTGATTGCAGTAATCAACGTTGCTGGATAACAGGGAGTGAAAGTTGTTTGTTAACATAACGATCCCCAACTGGTCAGACTTCGCGCACTTTGTGCCAGAAGCAATCATGTTCGGCGCATTTCTACTCGCTCTGATGGGCGATGTGATTGTGCGTGGACGCAAACCAGTTGTTCCGTTTCTGATTACCCTTCTGGGTGCTTTAGCTGCTCTGTATTACTCATTCGCTTCACCACCAGTTGGTGATGCTGGAGTGCTTGGCAGTCTGGTAATGATTGATAGCTTTGCCGGATTTTTCCGCATCGTCTTCAGTTTTGTTGCTGTGGTAACAATACTCTTTTCATGGTCGAGTGAAGAGATTATGGGCAGCACTAGAGAGCACAAGGGTGAATACTACGCACTGATTGCCCTGATGACTGGCGGCATGATGGTCATGGCTGAAGCCCGTGACCTGGTTATGCTGTTTATGTCGATGGAGCTTGTTGCACTTACCAGTTATGTAATGGCTGGTTACATGCGTAACAGTTTGCGAAGTACTGAAGCTTCTCTGAAGTATGTAATCTTTGGCGCAGTTTCGAGTGGCATCATGCTGTTTGGTATGTCGCTGTTGTTCGGTATGACTGGTCAAATGACTTTTGTAGGTATTCGCGATGCACTTGTAGCAAATCCTGTTAATGATCTTTCAATGCTTGTTGTTCTGATAATGATCATGGCCGGTTTTGGTTACAAAATTGCGATGGTTCCATTCCACTTCTGGTGCCCCGATGTCTACGAAGGCGCACCAACTCCAGTTTCGGCTTTCTTCTCTGTTGGTCCTAAAGCTGCCGGTTTTGCATTGATGATCCGGTTCTTCTTTACCGTTTTCCAACCGATTGTTGATACCATTGACTGGCCGTTGATGATTGCAATTTTATCTGCAGTTACAATGACCTATGGAAATATTGTCGCAGTTAAACAGACCAACGTGAAACGACTTCTGGCATACTCAAGTATTGCTCATGTCGGTTATCTGTTGATGGGCTTCTTGCTTCTCACACCAGGCGGCCTGCAGGCGATTCTGTTTTACCTGCTGGTTTATGCAGTGATGAATCTTGGTGCATTCATGTTTGTCAGTGCAATCAACAACTCAATCAAAAGCGAAGAGCTGTCTGATTATGCAGGGCTTGGATTCCGGGCTCCATGGGCATCGGTTATGATGTTTATCTTCCTGGTTTCGCTGGTCGGTTTACCACCAGCAGCAGGATTTATTGGAAAGCTTTACCTCTTCACCGAAGTTCTACGTGAAGGCTGGTACTGGCTTGCTATTGTTGGTGTACTGAACAGTGTTATCAGTCTGTTTTACTATATGCAGATTGCCAGAGCAATGTACTTTGAAAAAGTACCAGAAGATGCACCGGCAGTTAAAATTGCTCCTTTGCATTATGTAACGATGGCACTTCTGGCTGTGCCAACATTGATTCTTGGCTTATACTGGTCAGAGTTTAAGGCTATTGCTGATCAAGCTATTGCAGGGTTCTAAACCTCAATACCTTCTTCACTCAACGCAGGTCGCCTTTTATAAGGCGACCTGCTCTTCGCTACGCTCAGATTCGTTTATAAGGTATTGAAGTTTCTCTGCGAGAAAGACAGGAAATGAAAAAAACTTTTCTCACAATCATTTTTTTACTGTCGGCGTTTGCTTTGCAGGCAGAGCCGTTGCGCCAGATTCTGTTGATAAGCTGTGACACTTTAAGTGCCCAGCATATGCAGTCGTATGGCTATGGACAGAAAACTACTACTGAGTTTGATAAGCTTGCCGCAAAGGGAACGCTGTTCAATTATTGCATCACTCCACAAGGTTGGACGTTGTCAGCTCACATGTCGATGTTCACCGGGCTTGAGCCATTCTCTCATGGAGTTGGTAAATACAATTCGCTGAATGAAGAGATTCAATTTCTGCCGGAGATATTATCAGAAGCCGGGTTTGTAACCGGTGGATTTCCAACAAGCAATCACTGGCTGAATCGGAAGTACGGTTTTGACAGAGGCTACGATTACTATTCATTTTTCATGAACGATACAATTGAAACTATCACAGCTGGCGTTGCTGGATATACTTATGAATGGATGAAAAAAGCGGTTCCAGTTGATAAGAATGGGCCAACCAAGCCGTTCTTTCTGATGCTGCATTATATGGATGTTCACAGCAGGCCGGTCGATATGGGGCCGTACCCGTATTGGTCGCCCGTAAAGCAGGTTCGCGATTATTACGGACTTCCCAAAAAAGCGCCTGAAGAAAAAATCGATGGCGATAAGTGGGATATGGCTGCCTACGACAGTACTGTTCTACGCAGGGGATATGACAGCGCAATCAGGACTTTTGATTTTTATCGACTTGAGCCAATCATCAAGTTGCTCACAGATGGTCACTATCTTGATGACACGATGATTATAATTACATCGGATCATGGTGAAGAATTTGGTCAGCATGGTGGTTATTATCACGACCAGCCTTACGGTGAAGTGAGGCATGTTCCGCTGTTGGTTATTTGGCCTGGTCATATTGAAGCAGGGCGCAGGGTTAAGGCGCCAGTGTCGCTTGCCGACATCATGCCAACTATTCTGGATTTCGCAAAACTTTCGCTACCTGAAGTTCTGGATGGCGTTTCGTTGCTGGATTGCCTGGAAAATAACATGAATCCACCGAATAGGGATTTTCTGATTGATGGTTATTGGCGCGGTTACAAAAATGAGCCGACAGCCCTGGTTGGCTATGCAGAGAACAGCTGGTGGTCACTGATTGCGGAAACAGATACAACAGGAACCGTGCCCTCTGCTGGTGAAATTCTTGGGTTGTATGACTTGGGAAATGACCAGTTTGAGCGGATAAATCTGATGGATGAAAAGAGGGAACTTGTTGGCAAATTGCGGAATAGAATGGAATTACGCTGGGTTGAAAACGCAAAGGTCGCAGCGTCGTTTAACGGCGAGACTAAAGAAATCGAAATAGACGAGGCAACTCGTCGCAAACTTAAATCACTTGGATACTAGGAGAAAAGATGAAATTACTGAAATTGGCATTGGTTGCCCTGGTGGTATTTACCGGTACCGCTTTTGCAGAAGAAGTTCAATGGCTTGAGGGTCAGACTTGGGATGAAATCATAGCGATGGCTCAAGAACAGGATGCTCAAATCGTTATCGATTTTTATGCAACCTGGTGTGGACCATGTAAAATGTTGGACAATCAGGTTTACAATGTTCCTGATGTTGTACAGACAATGAGCTCGTTGATTAACTTCAAAGTTGACGTGGACAAGAAAGAGTATAAAGAGCTGACAAAGCTGTTCAAGGTAAGCGCAATGCCAACAGTTGTTGTTTGTAGAAAAGACGGCAGTGAGATTGATCGGTTCCTGGGATTCAGGCCAGCCCCGATATTTCTATCGACATTGAAAGACTATCTGGCTGAGAAAAATACTTATGAAGATATCATGTCAAAACTTGAAGCAGATCCGGACAACCCTGAACTGTTGTTGCTTTCTGCTGAGAAGTACTCTGATAAAAGCATGCAATCTGAAGCAAAAGCAGCGTTGCAGAGAGTACTTGAACTTGATCCGATGAATGAAGGCGGGTTCCTGGAAAAAGCACTTCCATCATTAGGATTTACTGAATTAATGAGCGGTAATTTCCCTGTTGCAGTTGAGTTGCTGGAAAGATCGATTGCGTTTGTAGATGATCCAGAAGGCAAGGCAGAGATTTTCGGAATGATTGCCATGTGTTACGAAAAAATTGGCAACAGCGATAAACAGTTGGCAGCACTTGATCAGCTCGTTGAAGTTGCTCCTGAAAATCCTAATGCTCTCAATGGTGCAGCATGGGCAATGGCTGAAGCAGGTAAAAATCTGGAAAAAGCAACAGATCTGGCAATGAAAGCTGTTGTTTTGAGTGGCGAGGACCCAGGAATCATGGATACACTGGCTGAAATCTATTTCAAGCGTGATATGAAGGAAGACGCTATTAAGTGGATTGAAAAAGCGATTACCAAAGATCCAGGTAACCAATATTTCAAGGATCAGCTGGTCAAGTTCAGCTCTTAAACACGCAAATAACGCAGGAAGCCCACATATGTGGGCTTTCTGTTTCCAAGCATGTAGTACAATTACAGTCTTATTTTCGTTGCCACATTATCCAATGTAGTACTATACTGTCCACCAACTTGATTTTTCATTTGGCACATAGCTGTGTCATTGTTTTGTTGTGCCATGCACAAGTAAAGGATTGTTTAGATGTTGAATTTCCTGGCTTTGGAAAGTATATCTTCCTGGTTTCCCCCAGAAGCATCGTATCAGGCATTTTGGATGGACAAGGCATTCCTTGGTATCCTTATGGCTGCAGTTTTTGCTTTTGTTCTGGTGGTTGGCCTGGCAATAACCTTTGTTATCGGCAATCGGGGTAAAGTTGCAATAGAGGGTCAAGGAGTGAACCAGCTGGCTCGAGGGCTATGGGTACTAGGTGCAATTCTGTTGTACTACTTCGCTTTTTCATCGAACTTTTGTGGCTTCATGGATACAACTCAAGCTCCTTACGGCGCATATGAAATCGATGTAACTGCCAGCCAGTGGGATTGGGAATTCACTTACCCGGGTGGCCATGTTACAGACACCTTGCATGTAGCTATCGACAGACCAATCAGGCTTAACATGCAGACTGAAGATGTTGTGCACTCGCTTCTGATTCCTGCTCTGCGAGTTAATCAGGCAATTATTCCGGGCAAGATTTCCAGAACCTGGTTCCAGGCTGACATGATCGATACTTTCATGCTTCGCAGTAGCAAATACAGCGGAGAGAAGTATGCCGATATGCACACTGCAATGATTACTCATTCTCCAGCAGTATTTACAGAATGGCTTGAAGCAGCCGGCGATATTTTTGCAGGCAGAACACTTTCTGAAGTTGGGGAGATTCTATATACACGTCACGGTTGCGCAGCTTGTCACAGTTTTGACGGCAGCAAACGAGTTGGCCCATCGTTCCTGGATATGTACGGCAACACTTTTGATACAAAAGAGGGCGTGGCTGTTACAGTTGACGACGCGTATATCAAGGAATCCATCCTTAAGCCAAACGTTTCTGTGATTGATGGATTTGATCCGGTTATGACCCCTTATGAAGGTATTCTGGATGATAGGGAAATTGAAGCTCTGACTGAATGGTTTAAATCGATGTCCAGCTTTGCAGACCAGGGAGAGAAATAAATGAACAACAACATAGCTTTTAAATATCTGGGTTTGACTGCAGCAATGTTTCTGCTTGGTGGGCTGTTGGCAGCTTTTATGAAAATGGGAGCGGGGTCAGGCGATTCTACCAGTCATGCTGTTTTGAATCAGATGCTCACTTACCACGGTGTAGTGATGTCGTTTCTGTTCCTGATACCGGTAATACCAACTTTCTTCGGTTTTACAATGCTTCCAAAGCAACTCAAAATCGAAAAAATGTGCTGCAACGGAAAGCCGGGTTTTACACTCTATTCAGTTGGTAGCTTACTTGTAATTGTTTCAGCAATGAAGTTTGCTGTAAGTACTGGCTGGACTTTTACACCGCCTTATTCACTGATAGACGGCGGGGCATTGGCAACAATGTCTGTTGGGCTTGTACTTGTAGCGCTGAGCTGGGCAATGACCGGCATGAATTTTATAAAGACTGTTCATAAATCTGAAGTCGGCTTTTTTGACATGCCGATGCTTTCAGTTTCTCTCTACCTGAACAGTTACCTGATGTTGATTGGTGGGCTTATATTCAGTGTAGTGATTGTGCTTCTCTCTTTGGCAAACGCATTTGGCATTGGTCCTTTTGCTGGTCAGTTCAGTACAACACTTATGCAAAACAGTTTCTGGTTTGCAGTTACTCCACTTCTGTTTTTTGCATTAATTCCTGCAGTCGGAATTATCTCCGACGTAATTGCAGGCCTCACAAACAGAACTCTGGTTTCAAAAAAATCAGTCACCTGGTCTCTTGCTGCATTGGCAGTACTGAGTTTTGCAAGCTGGGGAACTCATATCGATCAAGGCAAAACCCTTGGGTTTGTATTTTCAGCGATGGGTCTGTTGACTGCTGTTCCAATCGCATTAATTACTTATAGCTGGATTGCAACTCTTTCCAGAGGCGAAGTCAGCTGTCAACCAGCAACCAGGTTTACAGTTGCGTTCCTGGTGAGTTGTGGAATAGGTATACTTTCAACTTTATTTACCAATAATATGTCTATTGGCAGCTACCTTTCTTCAACAATGTTTACAACTGCTCAGATTCATTATCTGATGGTGGGTGGGGTAGTTACATCAGTTCTTGCTGGTCTGCATTTCTGGTGGACAGATATTACGGGCAAGGAAATCAGAGTTTCATTAGGTAAGCTCAGCGGATTTTTGTATCTGGTTGGATTAAACATTTCGTTCTTCCCCCAAATCATTATGGGAACAAAGGGACTTCCACAGGGATTACACACAATTCCGGTAGGGTTTGAGACGCTTAATTGGGTTTCATCACTTGGATTTATTGTACTGTCTTTAGGTTTATTGCTGATTGTTTATAATTTTATAACCTCAACTGACACAATGAGTTCAGGGCATAGCGATTAAAAACGGACAAAAACAGTAGGCATTTAGGGATATAAGAAAACAGTTGAGAAGAAGCCTGTTTTTGTTATGATTTAGTGTGATTCTGAAAACCTGACCATTTCGGTCGTGGTTTGTTTGTTAACTATGGAGGCTCAAATGCGTAACATTTCAAGGTCGCTGTTTGTACTACTTGTTGTAGTTGCAGTCAGCATGATTGCCAGTTCGTCGGTTCTGGCTCAATCTGCATTACAGAAAGTAATGACAGAGCGCGGTTTAACCGAGAAAGATGTTTTGGCAGCAGCCAAGACTTACGTCCCAACAGGTGGACGTGATGAATACATCGTTTGTAGTTCTGGTGGCCAGTCTGGCCAAGTGATTTTCTACGGTATTCCTTCAATGCGTATCATCAAATACGTTGCTGTGTTTACTCCTGAACCTTGGCAGGGATATGGCTTCGATGATGAGTCAAAAGCTGTTCTTGCTCAAGGCCGCATCAACGGTAAAGACATCGTCTATGGTGACACTCACCACCCAGCTTTCTCTGAGACTGATGGCGAGTATGACGGCCAGTATGTTTTCATCAATGACAAAGCCAACCCTCGTCTTGCTGTAATTGAT
>JAAESD010000046.1 GCA_024229695.1 bacterium | reverse complement strand
GCAAAACTTGCTGAAGGACTTTGGGTTCCACCATCGAACCTGACCAGCAAGGCCGTTGTTGATCTGCCGGTTGGCAACATCTTCAATACAATTTCAAATGGAATCAGAACAATGCCTGGACATGGCACTCAGATTCCGCATCAAGATCGATGGGCAATTGTTGCCTATGTCAGAGCGTTACAGCTGTCGCGCAACGCAAATATCGACGATTTACCAGCGGACACACAATCCGCTTTGTTGAATTAAACAGGGAGTTCGACTTGGCTCATCATATTACCCCTCGATTGTCTGAGACAAAGACAACAATGGATGGACTAGGCTCAAAAGTTTTCGCGATCAGCGGAATTATTGGTCTTGTTGGATTGATTGTTGCCGTTGTTTTTGGTATGCAAACTGACGACAACATGCGTCACTTCAGTTTTTCATACCTGGTAAACTATGCCTACTTTTTGAGCATCAGCCTTGGCGCTTTTACATTCATTCCGTTGATGTTTGTAACCAAAGCGAGCTGGAATATTGTCCTGCGCAGACTTGCTGAAGTAACTGTTGCAGTTATGCCAGTGCTTGCATTGCTTGCAATTCCTGTAATCTATTTTTCAGGCAATATCTACGGTTGGGCTGCTCCCGGAGCTGAACATATTCACGCACTTGAGCACAAGGCCGGTTATCTAAATACGACAGCATTTACTATTCGCTGGGTAATCTATTTTGCAATTTGGACCGGATACTCTCTGTTTTTCTGGCGTTCATCAGTGAGACAGGACACCACAGGCGATGTTGAAATCACAAAGAAAATGGAAAAACTCAGTGGCTCTGCAATTCTTATCGGTGCACTGACAATTGCTGCAGCTGCATTCGATCTGGTTATGAGCATCGATCCACTTTGGTTCAGTACCATATTTGGAATCTATTACTGGTGTGGCGGTTTTGTAACATTCTTTGCGATGCTTACTTTGGCAATCATGGGTCTGCAAAATTCAGGTCGAATGGAAAAAATCATTTCTCCTGAACATTTCCACGACCTTGGAAAACTGATGTTTGCATTCACGTTCTTCTGGGGCTATGTCGCGTTCAGTCAGTACATGCTTTACTGGTACGCAAATATTCCAGAGGAGACCAGCTGGTTTTTACGCCGATCGGTTAACGGCTGGGGCATTGTTGGATTTGTAACACTGTTTGCAACTCTATTGCTGCCATTTGCTGGACTGATTTCCTATTATGCAAAACGTAATCGGAAAATGATGGCGTTCTGGGGATTCTGGATTCCAATTGCCCAATGGATAAACCTGTACTGGGTAATCATGCCTGAATTCAACGACAGTTTTATATTCAGCCCAATGGATGTTGCGCTGTTCTTCGGTATCGGTGGAATCTGGTTTGCTGCAATCGTAAAACTGGCATCTCAAAATTCACTGGTTCCAACAAAAGATCCAAGACTTGAAGATTCACTCCGTTTCGAGAATGCATAGGAGCAGAAAATGAATAAAGGATTCGATAAAATATCAGCCGCTCTTTGCACACTTGCAGCAATTGCATTCCTGTTTGCGTTGGGTCTGTTTCTGCAGGGAGTTTATCTCAATATGCAGACTACAGAGTTTGAACTGAAAGTTTACCAACCTGAAAATAGCGAAGTAGTTATAGCCATTGCAGAACAACAGGCCATACTTAACGAGGGACCAAGAGTCCTGGATAAGGAAAATGGAACTGCTGTAATTCCTGTGAAGATGGCGATGGAGATTTTGGCGAAGTAATTTTTCCCCACGTGGGGAAAACTAAGCATTCATTAACCCCGACTCAAAAAGAGCCGGGGTTATTTTTTATCTTACAGATCAAAACTCAAACCAAGACGGAATGTTCTGCCTGGTTCATACACTCTCTGATAAGAAGAGAATGGTCCTCGCCAATATGACAAGTGTTGAGAGTATTGCCTGTTCAAAACATTATCGATTTCAACAAATGCAGCAAACTTTTCAAATTGCTCGCTCAAGCCAAGATCGAGTTTTGCCCAATTTGGTGTTGCTGTTTCATTTTGTGCTTCATCAACTCTGTTTTGAGTTGCTGAATACATGAAATGAGCCCAACCCTTTAATCCATTGAATTCAGGAGTGTGCCCTTTCAAGCTGAATTGTAGAGGCTGGATTTCCGCAAGTGGAGAGCCAGTCTCGGTTTTTTCAGCCCAGTTCCAGTTGATGTTTACATCAACGTAATCCCATTTGGCATTGATATTTGCTCCAGCAATAAGAGCATCGACACCAGCATAGGTCTGATACATTGCACCATCATGTTGAACTTTTACCTGAGTTGGATAATCCCAAACTCTGGTTGCGAAAATCTCAAACTTCAAGCGCTCCTGTTGCATTGCAGTTCTGAAAGTTGCTCGCACAGGATCATCCAAAGTTGGATTTCCATACCAATCTGGAGTCATACCAGGCTTGTCTACAGAAATATACTGTTGTTCACTTCCTGCAGGTTCACTTGAAAGCTCGGCAGTAATTCCCAGTAACGAGTGTTCTCCAGCATCAAATAAACGAGTTGCAGTTGCAGCAAACGGGAATGAAAGAACTTCTTTTTCTGCAGCTTCATGGAGTACCTGATATGCAGGGAGCTCTTCTTCATCACCAATGGAGGTTTGTGCAAAACCACCACGGACAGAAAAATCGATCTCTTTCCAATTGTCAAAGTCATGCCTGATTGAAGCACTGACTCTGGTAACATCAGGCATCATATGATTATTCTTTTGCATCATAGGATTTGCTACAGGAGTAATGGTGTTGTCAGCATCCCAGTTATGAACATAGACTTCATAAAAATCACCAACAGCCCCATACATTGTTGACGATGCATCGGTAATCATTTCCGACATCATCATTGAGCTTGTACGAAGGTTGTTATCCATCAGATGGTCATTGCGATTAAAATAAAATCGATGTCCATTGTGAGAAAATGATGACTCAAAGTGATCATTTGTTCGCTCATCCATTTTCAGATATGGATAGAGCAGTTCTTCTGCTGACTCAAAACCGATTACAGCATCGCCGCCGTCCCATGCCTTGTGAACACGAGCTTCAGCAATGGTTGAACTGTAAAGTCCAGTGTAACCATATTTATCCTGGAAGTTATTGTCTTCAGCATCTACCCAGGGGTCAGCCTGTCGATATCTTCCAGAAAGTCGAATTTTGTTTCTTTCTGCACTAACTCTTCCATCAAAGTTGCTCATGTTTCCAAAAGAACCTGACATAGAGCCGTACAGACGATGTTCTTCCGCTGGAAGCTTGCGTTTAAAACTTGCAAGGCCACCAAGTCCGGCCTGAAGGCCATCGCTGTTGCTTGAAAGAACAATGTTTGTGATATCGGTCATATCTACATGACCAATCCTGGTGTCCATTCTATTTGGACATGCAGGGGAGAATCTTTCTCCATCAACAGTGAAAGTAATATCTGCTCGCTTGAAACCGTTGCAGTACAAATCAGAGCAGGAGTCACTGCCTTTTCTGATTATTGAGTATGTACTACCAGAGAGAACTTTTTGCAGTCCCTGGTTATCGTCTACTATTCGTGAGTGTTCACCGATAACATGTTTTGATCCACTTACTGTCATCGTATCCAGAGCAACAGAGTTGTATTGTTCTGAGCCGTATACAACAAGTGGAATAAATATCAGAACACACACAATTCTGAGTAAAATGTTCACAACATTTCCTCTCTTGTGGTGAGTTTTTTAATTTAGCAGGTTAATTATTATTCAAGCAGAGAGGCAGATAGGGATATGGTCTGGAGGATCGATATATGGAGGCAGACCCGAAGGCCGGCTTCCTCCAGAAAAAGAATTTAATTCAGGTATATAAATAGAAGAAATTACAATTGGAAAGTGAGAATCAAAGCTTGATGCAACGACATCGTTATGTTGCCCAGATCCACAGACACAAGGTTTGGAAAATACAACTTTGGCCTCTGGTAACTGCTTTGCTGTTTCCTGTCCTGGTAAATCACAGCAGGATAGGACAGGTGCAGCTTCCTTTTCAGGTGCACAGCATGGAGCACCACAACAACAAGATTCATCAACACAGTTGCATGGAGGTAACGATTCACCGGTGATAATTAAATGGGTGATTTCAGAAATCAAATCAGTTGGGACACCGAAGCTTGCAATCAGATAGAAAAGCAGAACAAAAACACCTTTTGGTGCCAGTAAAGAACTTTGATTGCCTTGCTTTATTCTCATAAAAAAAGACTAAATCAGCCCACAATGAAAGTCAATAAAAAACCCCGACTCAACAAAGAGCCGGGGTTATTTTTGATCAAAATTTACTTAACCAGAACCATTTTTCTGGTCTGAGTAAAGTTACCAGCAGTCAGCTTGAAGTAGTACGCACCACTTGCTACCTGTTGGTTTTTGTCGTTCAGGCCATTCCAGACAACCGAGTGATCACCAGCTGGATATTCAGCACTGACCAATTCAGTAACTCTTCTGCCTGCAAGATCAAAGATACTCAAGCTTACGTGAGTAGCTGTTGGAATTGCAAACTGCAGAGTTGTCGATGGGTTGAATGGGTTCGGATAAGCAGCTTTCAATGCGAAAGCAGTTGGTAGTCCGTTTATCGCCGCAATACCATCATCGGTAACAGTGACGGTAATTGGAATAACCGTTTCCAGATTGTCAGGGTCATTACATTCAATTGTAATTGAGCCGCTGAATGTTCCCACTCCATTGGCAGAGCCGTCGATTGTCAGCTCAAGCTCATCGCTTGCACCTGGAATCACAGTTCCAGAGTTAGAGTCAAGTGACAGTAGAACTGGAGGAGGAGGAACGGAAGCAAATCTGACTGCCAATCCAGATTCAAGGTAGCTTGCGTTATAAACAACCTGCAAGCCGTCAGCGCCAGTTGAGTTTTCAATACCAACGGTGCAACCGCCGCCGTCGCTTACTATCTGATATTGATTAACGATTGAACCGTCAGCGTTCAGAATACATTCAAATGTTTCCGGACTGCCACCTGAATAATGCTCGACTTTATTAAACTGAATAACGAATCTGTCATTTGCTACATCGCTATAAACCAGAATTTTACCTGTGCCCTCACCTGGATTAAGGTCATCCCAGAATAGAGCGAGCAGATTATTCGGATCACCTGAGGCAGGGATTTGAGAATGAGTGTAAGATGTTGAGCTTGATGTGAATGAAGCCCACCCATTAGTACAGACACGAATCTGATCATAATCAATGCCGTAATATGTGAATGTGAATCCAAGATCAAATGGACCGTAATTAGCATCGTCGCCATGGCCAAGTTCCTCGCCAACACCGGATATATCTACCCAGCTGTAGGTTGGGCCGTTTGGTTCATTACTGTCAATCCAGGAATAACCAAACAGGTCTGGTCCACCTTGATTACGAGCTTGTGGCTCTCCGCGACCTGGATCTTCCACACCTTTTTTATACTTAAGTGATTCGTAAACTTCTCGTTCCGGCAGGTCCAGTGCAAGAACTGCTGAGTAGTTCATGTCGCCTTCGCCAATATTTGACAATGTAATCACAGTTGTAGTTGTATCTGTTACAGCAATAGTTTCTGTAATCTCCAACGGTGTAATTACAATTTCAGGCATTCCTGGTTCGCCAACAGCAGGGAAGATAATTTCATCAACCCAGCCACAGTCGGCCCCATTACTAACTGAACTGTCTTTGTAGTATGACCACATGAAAGTATGGTTGCCGGCAGTAACAGGATACTCATATAAGCTCCAGCCAACGGAACCACTCCATGATGCTACTTCTGATCCATCCATATAAAATGCCAGGAAGTCATAGCTACTCTCACTGTCTACCTTGTATTGGAATGAAAGCATTCCATCGGCAAGAACTTGAACTTCAAGAACAAGGTCTGAACTTTGATTGTCATCGATGGATCCGCTTACTGCACAGTAGGTGCCTTCATAAGGATCGGCAGTTGTAATTTCCCAGTCCGCAGAACCTCCCATTGCCCAAGGCATGCCAAAGAAGTTTCCGGATTCAAAATCTTCAATGACAAGTGCGATGGTAAACTGGAGAGTATCATTGAAGTCGATATAACCAGAAGTTATATGTAACAACAATGAAGTTGGCGTTCCAATAGCTGCTTCTGAATTTCCTGTTACACTGAATGTAACCTCAGCAGTTTCTCCACCGGCAATTGGTGGAATTGAAAATGGAGCAGTGTTAACTGTTGTCCACTCATCACCGTTTGTCAGCTCAATGAATAATTCATCAGTAGCTGAAGTACCGGTGTTAGCCAGAGTTATCACAAAGTCAGAAGTTTCACCTGGATCAAGAATGCCGTCGGCATCGTCAATGACAAAGCCATCGCGTTCAAGAACAGCAGCGTGTGCTGTGATGGTGAAGTAACTTTCATAAGTTCCGTTATCATCGGTTACAGTCAGTGTAAACGGAATAATATGTCCATCTGGGACATCGGCTGAAAGTGTAACACCAAAGGCCGATGCGGTTGTCATCAAGGCATCAGGATCGATGTTATCAAAAGCACAGCTGTTGTCGTCAATTGTGATGTATGGGTCTGCACAAGTCAGAATAGCTGTTGGATTAGTTGATGTTTCAAGACCGACATTGTGAACAGTCATTGATAGTGCTGCTGATTCATCGTAATCAAGCTGACCATCAAGACCATCGTCCAGAATTTCATGTGAGTTGTAAACAATGTAAGAACCTTCAGGTGGTATAACCTGAATGTCTGTTGAGTAGCGATAGTAATTCTGTTTTGTAACTGTAACAGTCAGTTGTTCACCTGGAAGCAGGGACTCAATTGGAATAGAGACCGGATAGCCGGTTCCAGTTGCTGCGCCAAGATATTCACCATTGTGACTCAAACCAATGAGTGCACCAGGATCTGCAGTTACATTAAAGAAAGTAAGTCCACTGAGTATAGCTGCATCGTGTGCAACAGTCAGGTTTTGAGGAACTTCAGTGTAAACATTTGAGAATGCGCCACCATGGTGGTGGAACAAGTAGTAAGTAACTTCTTTGTTATTGGTATTATATGGCCAACTTGAAGCTTCCAGGTAATGTTTACCGGATGCCATTGCAAACGATGGTAAAAACTCATGGTCACCATCAAGACCGTTTCCAGGATCAAAGTCAGGCCAGATCTGGTCGTACATTCCCCAGACAAAAGTATCGTTTACAAATGAGTAAGAAATTTCCGTTGCAGCAATGATACCAAGAGCACCTTGGTCCATTCTGTGAAATGCTTCAGCAAAACTTTCAGTAGCACCACTGTATAATCCTGTTAAGCAGTTGATTGAAAAGACGAATGTCAGTTCGCTATTGCTCAGACCGTTGAGGTCTGAATTTGAATAGGAAGGCTCGCCCCATCCAGTAACATCGCCATGATCACGGTGCTGAACCATGAAGGTACCATTATTTATATCGTTGTTGATACGAGTCGCATTACCACCCCAGTCAGTGAGATGAGCTGGAGTTGCTGGAATATAGCCAAGTCCGGTTGGGCCAAAGTAATTTGTAACGGCGCTTGTGTTTGTTGCCGATGACCAGATATCGGTGGCACCAGAGTAAATTGCATATTCTCGTGTTGGTGTTTTTCCAAGTTCATTTGCCATAAATCCGTAAAGAACTTCTTCACACAGAACAAACCAGCGTTCTCTCTGCCAGCCACCAGCCATTACAGGTTCATCATAGAAGCTGTATTCAGTAGGAGGGCTGCGTTCGTAATCCAGAATTTTGTTGATGGTTGTTTCAAGTTGAAATTGGTCGTTAGCTGTAATTCTGGAGATAGCAATTTCAGGAAGACCATCTTCATCAACATCGGCATAGAAGTTATCTGAAGTACAGTAACTGTCCCATGTTGGAGAAATAATTCCCAGGCCACCACCAGTAGCGTAATCACCAATCAGCAAAATAGCTGAAGGTGGTACATCCCAAGTGTTATATGCGTTGTCGATATAGCTTTCAATAGCTGTCGACATGTTTCCGCCAACCTCGGTAGTTGTTTTAACTCCGGTACGGATACCTTGTTGGTTACGGAAATTTGCGAGAGAGTCACCCCAAGCTACAAACAGAGGAGAGTCTGGAACAATAATCAGGTATTCATAATCATCAGTTCGTGAACCGGTTGGAACGGTGTATTCAACCACTGGCAAAGCGCCCGGATTGATAACCATGTTCTTTATAATTGGATCCCACCAGCGAGAACGAAGTCTCTGCTGACCAAATTCACCATCGCCACCAAAGAAGGAAACTTCAATTTCCATATCACGATTAACAACAAGCTCTTTTGTAATAGGATTGAACTGGAATGGAGAAACGCCAATCAGAACCATCTGTACACCACGGACTGTTTTTGTTTCAGAAACTGTAACAGGTGATGCAGGGTAGAGTGCATTGTTACTGTAAATTGCCTGGTTTGGAACAGGCTCAGGGAGTCCATCTTCATCTTCGCGGGGGATGCGTCCAGCAGGGGCGACATCGATATTCTCTACAACTTCACTGCGAGAAGAAATGATTCTTGCACTCGCTGTTGCACCATTTGGAATAGCAATCCACTTACTCCAGCCTGGCAGGTTTGGGCTGCCGGCATCGTTTGGAAGCATGATACCTGTGGAGTTAATTGACTGCATCTGTCTCTGGCCAACTTCAGTGTTGTCAATAGACCAGTCAGACAGTGAGAAATTGATTGATACTGAGTTGCCGCCAGATCTGAGCATCGATATGCCGTGTGGCCCATCAGAATCAGAGTAAGTGATCTGCTCTGCGTAAGCCGATGAGGCAACAACAAGCAGTAGTGCAAAGATTAGAAATTTTTTCATGATTCTCCTGAGCGAAGGTGATTATTGATATAACTGAAGTATTATACCACAAATCGACTTAAAAGAGAACGCCCCCCGTTTCCAGGGGGCGCAGTTTTCTAAAAACGCTACTTGATCAGCGACATTTTTCTGGTTTCGGCAAATCCATCCGCAGTCAGGCGGTAGTAGTAAGTACCACTTGAAACTTTACGGCCGGAGTCGTCGTCGCCATTCCAGACAACAGAGTGGTTGGCAGCATTCATATTGCTGTTAACCAATGTTTTTACCAATCGACCAGCCAAATCAAATACGCTCAAGTTTGCATGTCCTTCTGCAGGAAGTGCAAAGTTGATTGTTGTTGACGGGTTGAATGGGTTTGGATATGCGCTACCCAGTTTGTAAGCAACAGGTAAGTCACCAACACCGGATATGTCATCGCCGACATGTAGAATAATATCAACAATATCTTGAGGGTTGTCGCCGTCATTACCAGCAACTGTAACGCTGCCATAGTAATCACCAGCAACCAGATCAGTAGTGTTGAAAGTCACAACAAGGTCACTGTTTCCAGAAGGAGAAACAGTTCCATTCATTGGTGATACAGTTAACCAAGGCTCTGGAATTGGAGCACTTGCAAACTGAATTGCCAAGTCGTTGTGCAGGTAAGATGCATTGTATACTACCTGTAATCCATCATCGCCAGTTGCGTTCTGGATACCAACTGTACAGCCATCAGGAACAACGATGTTGTTGTATTGATATACAATACTTCCGTCCAGATTGATGATAACCTGGAAAGTTTCAGGGTTACCTGATGAGTAGTGAGGAACATCCTGATACTGAACAATAAACTTGGACGTATCAGCATAGTAGTAGATTGTTCCACCATCGTTTGGATTCAAATCATCCCAGAATGGTGCAAGCAGATTAAATGGAGCACCAGAACTTGGAATCTCCTGGTTTGAGTAAGGAGTAAGAGTACTGGTAAAAGACACGAATCCGTTGGTACAAACATTAACCTGGTTAAATGTGTTGCCATAGAAAGGCACATCGAAACCAAGACTGAATGGACCATGGGAAGCGTCATCACCTGATCCTACAACAGTACCGACACTACTGATATCAATCCAGTTGTAAACCGGTCCACCAGCTTCATCACTGTCAATCCAGTTATAACCATAACCGTCAGGTCCACCATAGCCCAGCTCTGGGATTTGGCCGATATTTGAATCGTGCTCACCCTTTGCCAGAACTACGTCGCCAGGATGGCTTGCAGTTTTTGCATTTGTTGCATAGGAAACAGCATAGTTAAGATCACCTTCGCCAGAGTTGGCAATAGTGATTGTACGAGTGTCTGTAGTGCCAGGAGCAAGAGTTAACTCAATGCTGCCAGGTGAAACTGCCATGGATGGTTGTGGTGGAAGACCAACTGTTGGGAATATAATATAATCAACCCAACCACAGTCACCGCCGTTTGAAACAGAGCCATCTTTCTCGTAGCTCCACATAAATGTGTGATTACCAGCTGCTACAGGATAGCTTACCTCAGCCCATGCAAACTCAGAATCCCATGCACCTTGCTGTACGCCATCAATATAGAAGCGCAGATAATCATAGGAAGCTTCAGATGAAACAGAAACCATAAAGCTGATATCACCTTGAGCTTGAACGTCCAGGTTAACAGACATAGTGCTTTCCTGACTATCAGTGATAGAACCAGACTTGGCACAGTATGAACCTTCATAAGCATTTGATGAGTCGATGGTCCAGTCAGCATTGCCACTGAATTCCCAAGGATACATCAAGAATGATGCAGACTCGAAGTCTTCAAGTACAAGGTCTGGCAGGTTGAAATCTACTGTTACATTGCCAGTCAGATTTACTTCGTGTTGATCTCCACCCATACCATTTGCGCGAGCAAATACAGAATAGGTAGTTCCGACAGGAGCAGTGAGTAAATAGTAACCAGTGCCATCAGTGTCAACAGGGGCAATTGGAGTATCCAAAACTGTTACAACTGCGCCACTGACAGGAGTACCTTCAAAGTCATAAACATAACCAGAAATAGTAGCCGTTGGAGCTGAATCCATTGCTACATCTTGAGTAACTGTGTCGTCTTCAAGAACGGTGACAGTTCTAGACTCATCAAAATAACCAAACCCAGTGAAATCAAGAGTTACCGCTTCAGCAGGGAACATCAATGAGTAGTCGCCACTGCTGTCAGTTGTTGTAGTTCTTGATCCACCATTTTCCGCAACAAGAACACCTTCAATTGGTAGACCTGTAGAGTTGTCTGTGACTGTTCCTGCTACTGTTCCGTAACCGCTCATCACAGCAAGAACTGCTTCATAAGCATTGATCAGTCCGTGGCCATATGTATTTTCTTCACCTGCAGGACCAAGGTCTGTTGCTGTATCCATGATTACTTGCTTGATAGTAATAACGTCAAGATTTGGATTGGCTGAGCGCATGAGAGCTACAACACCAGCGACGTGAGGTCCAGCCATTGAAGTACCACTCATGTACTGGTATCCGCCACCAGGAGCGGCAGACCAGATATCACTACCAGGAGCTGAGATTTCAGGTTTCATTGCAAATGCGCCACCGCAACCACTTGGGCCGCGACTTGAGAAACTACTAATTTCATATGGAGCTGTTGGCTGAGTAGATCCAACAGAGAAACAGTTGTAGGAAGTAGTAGCTCTGTCTGCAGGGCTACGCATAGATGTGCCACTTGGGCCTTCATTACCAGCTGACCACGTAACAACAACACCAGCTGCTTCACAGTTATCAATAGCTACCCACCATCTGGAGTCACAATCTTGATAACCGGTGAAACCTTCGTTTACACCCCAACTGTTTTGTACAACATCAGGAACATCGTCAACTGTGCCTGCGTTGCCATCTGGATCTGCAAACCACTCGAATGCAGCAATAATATCATTATCAAAACCGCCACCAGCACCCTGGTTGATACTGTTGTCAGCAATCCATAGAGAACCAGGTGCAACACCGATCTGCTCTGCTGCGGTATAACCGGCCATTGTTCCCATTGTGTGAGTTCCGTGTCCGTGAGTATCTTGTGGAGTAGCGTGACCAAGGTCAGCTCCATCTTTCCAGCATTCACTTGTTGGAGCAATGTTGCCACGCCAGCGAGCTGAAAGTGAAGGGTGAGTTGCGTCAACACCTGTATCAAGACCACCAATTAGCGCGCCTGTTCCATCGATACCAAGTTCATCCCAAACCCTGTCAGCTTCAATAGCAGTAACACCAGGAGTGATGGCTCTGCTGCGATTGTTATTTTCTTTTGAGAATACAGAAGCTGGCTCTATAAGTTCAACAACAAGATCTGCTTCAATTACATCAACATCTTCTCTTGCTGCCAGACGGGGGAGGTTGGCAACAGTAGTACGTACTACAACACCGTTGATAATCCAGTGAGGAGTGTAGCCAATAACTTCGCCACGACCGCTCATTGAATCCAGTTCCTCAATAAGAGAACCTTGAGTTCTGGAAGCTACATTTTGTAGTTCATCCAGAACAATGGTGTGCCTGTCTGCACGAGTTGCACGTGAGTCGTGCAGTTGCCAGTTAAGGGTTTCAATGTCTGCTTGTTCTTTCATGAAAACCAAGACTTTAATTTCGTCAGTTGGTTGCATGGTACGAATCTGATTTTGCAGGCCAGATGAAAGGTCGCCTGCAACAGCGCTTCCAGCTAACAACAGAACCAAAAGTCCTAGTAACATCTTCAATTTCATGGATTTCTCCCCCTGCTTGTCGCACAAAGCGACAGCACGATGTTTGTGATAAAAGCGATTCTCGCATACTTACGGAATCATTACAGTGGCGGGACGCACATTTTACCATAGAAGCAGAATTAATGCAACAGTTTGCATAAAAAAGCCGGCTGCGAATTTCGCAGCCGGCCGATGATAAGTCGGCGGGGGTTTTGGAGGGAAACAACCGACTCATCAAAATCTGTATCGTAAATCACCGAAAACAGCGAATTAAACGATTCTAATACCTATTATACAGCAATATTTTCACTCTTCAACCTTCTTTTCGGTTATTTAGACAGAATTGTGGCTTTTTCTTGCATATAGGAAATATGCCAGAGGTATCACAACAACTGTTAAAATTGTAGACAACAAAGATCCCATCATCAGAGAAATAGCCAGACCCTGAAAAATAGGGTCAAATACCATTACAAATGAACCGGTAACTACTGTTCCAGCAGTCAACGCAATAGGGAGGAATCGTACTGCGCCAGCTTCAATGCAGGCATCTTCAAGACCCAACCCTTCTGCAAGCCTTGCCTCAATGAAGTCTATGAGTAATATAGAGTTACGCACCATTATACCGGCAAGTGCTATCACCCCAATCATACTTGTGGCAGTAAAAAATGCTCCAAACATCAAGTGGCCAGGAATAATACCAACCAGCGTCAATGGAATCGGAATCATCATCAGCAGAGGCACGGAGAAGTTTTGGAACATACCTACAATCAACAGGTAAATCAGTACCAGAACGACTGCAAATGCAGCACCCAGGTCGCGGAAAACCTCATAGGTTATGTGCCATTCTCCATCCCATTTCAGAGCATAATCTTCTTCCATGTTTGGTTGTTCGCGGAAGTTTTGACTGATTTCTTCACCACTAGGCAGAGGAATTGCAGCAATTCTGTCACGCATATCCATGATTGCATAGACTGGTGATTCAAGTTCGCCAGCAACATCGGCAGTTACGTAGATAACTGGTTTCAGATTTCTACGATGTCTACTTTTTGGAATTACAGTCTCTTCAATTACAATTACATCGCTCAGCGGAATCAAGACTCCAGCTGTAGAGTAAATGTAAAGATCAGATAGAGCCTCAATAGTTGACCTATCTTCAATTGGCAGTCTGACATTAATTTTTACAGGTTCTGCAGAATCAGAAACATGAAGCAGTCCACCATCGTAACCGTTTAGTGCAACAGCTAAAGTTTGAGCTGCCTGTTCAACACTTACTCCTCTGACCGCAGCGCGCTCCTGATCGATTTTAAATATCAACTCGCGCATTTCATCTTCAACATACCAGTCAATATCAACAACACCGGGTGTGTCTTCAAAGACTGCTTTTACCTGAGTTGCAATATCCAGTCGACCTTCATAATCAGGTCCGTAAACTTCGCAAACCAGAGTTGCAAGAACCGGAGGCCCCGGTGGAACTTCAGCAATTTTTACTGCTGCATTATATTTGGCAGCAATTTCCTGTATCGGTCCGCGAACCCGTTTTGCGATTGCATGACTTTGTTCACTTCTGAGATCTTTACCAACAAGGTTGACTTGTAAGTCGGCAACATTAGGACCCTGTCGCATAAAGTAGTGCCTTACAAGTCCGTTGAAATTCACTGGCGATGCACAACCTGAATAAACTTCATAGTCAGTTACTTCAGGAACTGTGGAAATGTAGTCGCCAATCTCGCGAGCAAGTTGTGTTGTAGTTTCCAGAGTGGTCCCTTCAGGTGTGTCTATCACAACCTGGAACTCACTTTTATTATCAAACGGCAACATCTTCACTTGAACAGTTCTTGTTACAAACATAAAGCTCGCAGCAACAGTCAACAGGGCAACAACAGCTAATGCTGCGATACCTTTTGCAGGCGTTTTTAAAAGTGGTCTGACCAGTCTATTGAATGTTCTATAGATAGGTGTTTCATGCAGGCTGTAATTACTTTCACCATCTTTGTTACTGAACGGTTTTAATAATCGAACTGCAAGCCACGGTGTTATTGTCAGTGCAACCAGGAGCGAAAATGCCATTGCCATACTTGCGCCAATTGGCATCGGCTTCATGTATGGGCCCATCAAGCCACGTACAAAAGCCATCGGCATCATAGAAACAATTACAGTCAGCGTTGCCATAATTGTTGGATTTCCAACTTCCTGAATTGCTTCAAGAGATGTTGCGATATTCACTTTGCCTTTGATCTTGAAATGTCGATGCATGTTTTCAACTATGATAATTGTTGCATCAATCACAATACCAGTAACCAGAATCAGAGCAAACAGAGTTACCCGGTTCAATGTATAGCCGTACATATAATAGATGAACAGAGTCATACTGAATGTGGTTGGTATCGATAGGAAAATTATCAAAGCACCGCGCCAGCCCATGGCAAAAAAGATAACCATAACTGCGAGGAAGATTGCAATGCCAAGACTTCGGATCAGGTTGTTTGCCTTGTCAGAAGCGGTCTGCCCGTAGTCGCGGGTGATGGTGATATTTACATCGGCAGGGATTAATCTGCCCTGCAAATTTTCAAGTTTTGATTTTACTGAGTCAGTAACTTTAGTTGCATCGGAACCAATTCGTTTTGCAATTGCAATCGTTACAGCATTGTACTCGTTGCCTCTCTGAAATTCGTCACCGATTCCATTTTCTGAAGCTGCAGGACCAATTCCAAG
>JAAESD010000045.1 GCA_024229695.1 bacterium | reverse complement strand
GAGAACCTACAGTGGCAACAAGGTCAGACAGCATCTGCCCTCGGCCAACTTTCTCGATTACATGCAGGTTAGAGAACGATGGTGAACGCACTTTATTGCGGAATGGTTTAGACCCGCCATCGCTGATAATTTGGTAGCCCATCTCGCCTTTGCTACTCTCTGTCCGTGTGTAAAGTGAGCCGGCAGGAACCTTGACATTACGCTTTAAATCGTCAGTCATAACAGGACCCTCTGGCATCGACTCAATTGCCTGCCGTACAATGCGGCAAGACTCAAACATTTCCCTGATACGAACCATGTAACGATCCCAGCAGTCACCTACTGTTCCCATTTCACCTTCGCCATAAGGAATTTCGAAATCGAATTTGTCATAGATTGAATATGGATCATCTTTTCGACAATCCCACGGCTTGCCTGCACCACGCAGGATTGGGCCGGTGCAACCGTAATCTGCACAATCTTCGGCAGTGATAATGCCAACATCGGCAGTTCTCTCTACAAAGATTTTATTGTATGAAAGCAGAACGTTGTATTCATCAAGTTTGGCTTCAAACATATTGATGAAATCGATGACTTCTTCTTTGAATCCTTCAGGAGTATCAAAGCGAACGCCACCAATATCAAAGTAGTTGTAAAGCATCCGGCCACCGCTGAGCTTCTCGAAAATATTGAGAATAACTTCACGTTCGCGGAATGCATATAGCAGCGGTGTCCATGCCCCGATGTCCAGACCAAAGGTTCCAAATGCAATCAGGTGGCTAGCGATTCTCTGTAGCTCCGCACAAATCACGCGAATATATTCTGCACGTTCCGGAACTTCGACTTCCAGCATATTTTCAACTGCTACAGCCCAACTGAAATTCATGTTCATCGGTGCCAGGTAATCAAACCTGTCTGTGTAAACCATGAATTGACGATAGTCATTGCCTTCAGCAATTTTCTCGGCACAGCGATGCAGATAACCAATGTGTGCTGAAACTGAGTCAACAATTTCACCGTCGGTTTTTACTAGTAGCCGCAACACGCCGTGAGTTGCCGGGTGCTGTGGACCCATATTGATTTCAAGTAACTCGGACTTGATATCATGAACTTTATCCTGATCGGCCCAGCCGGTTACGTTACTCATGACTCACCTCCGGGCAGTTTTACATCGTCCTCGGAGAATGGACTTGTAGCCAGTGGCTGACCATTCATAGGGACTCCCAGCCATGTGCCTGGCATTACATAATCTTTACGCAAAGGGTGACCTTCCCACTCGTCGTCCAACAGGATTCGACATAAATTCGGGTGGCCAGCAAAATTAATTCCGACAAGATCATACGCTTCGCGCTCATGCCAGTTGGCAGTTGGCCAGACAGAGCCAACAGTTGGAACCGATGCTTCTTGACGAGTAACGCGCACAGTCAAAGTGAACTTGTGACCATGTTTGTATGAATAAAGCGAGTACAAAACGCCAAAATCGCCTTCAGCAACTCTGTCGCTCTGTTCAGGTTCGCCATTTTCATCGTAACCAAGAATAGCTACCGATTTGCCTTTGCCGTTTTCGTCGTAGCCATCCCAGTCAACACCGGTCAGGCACATCAACAAATCAAACGACAGCGTTTCATCGTTGCGCATGAATTCAGCGACTTCTGCAATACTGCCTGCTTCAATTGTTGATCCTTTTTCCAGACCATCATTGAATTCTCCAACAGCATCAGCAAAGCGCTCTTTCAGCAGTTCATGGATTTTTAAAGCTTCCATTTCGACCGTCCGTTAGCGTTTGACATAAGGAATTTTACCGGCGTAATCGCGCACCCAAACAGGTGGCTTTGATTTACCTTTTCGACCACGAATTTTATCCTGCAGACGCATCAAGCCATCAAGCAGAACTTCTGGACGAGGAGGGCAACCGGGAATGAACACATCGACAGGAACCAGGTAATCAACACCTTTGACCACGTGGTAACCGTATTTGAAATAGGGACCGCCACCAATGGCACAACTGCCCATTGCGACAACCCATTTAGGCTCTGGCATCTGGTCGTAAATTCGACGCAAACGTGTAGCCATTTTTGCAGTAACTGTTCCTGAAACAATCATCAGGTCAGCCTGACGAGGTGTAGCGCGGAATGCTCCAGCACCAAACCTGTCTATATCATATCGTGTAGCCGATGCTGCCATCATCTCGATAGCGCAACAGGCCAGACCAAAAGTCACAGGCCAGACGCTTGACAAGCGAGCCCAGTTGAACAGCTGATCTACAGTAGTCAGAATGAAATTTTTATCATCGGAGTCAATAACTTTTGCTAAATCCTCTTCCACGTGGAAGTCAAGCATTTGCTCTCTGAGCGGATCGTAACCCTCCGGCGGAGTAGTTGATTCTTTATAATTGTCTGTCATGCTCCGCTGACCTCCTTATTGCCATCACGTTTGGATAGAGTCTTGACCCAATCCAGATCGCCTTTGGCCCAGATGTAAACCAGACCCAGAACCAGGATCGCAATGAAGACCATCATCTCAATAAACATCAGAGAGCCAAGTGCTGGATACAACGACTTGAAAACTGCTGCCCATGGGTAGATGAAAATTACTTCCACATCGAAGATGATAAAGAAAAGTGCAATCAGGTAGAAGCGGATGTTAAAGCGAACCCATGCCGAACCGACAGGCAATTCACCACACTCAAATGAGACACCCTTGTCCCCAACCCTGTTTGACCTGGGACGGAAAATCTTTGCTGCGCCTAATGCAAGGTTTGCAAAGAAAATACCGAAAAGAATAAAAAGCAGAACTACAGCATAATGCTCGTGGAGCATGTCCAGCCTCTTTCAAACTTTCGCGAGAAACGTACTCGCAGTTAACCGGGACACAGAAATTCAAACACCCTGTTATCCCAAGGGATTTTCCGTTACCAAATAGAAAACTTGATAGCTATTTAGTCAAGTATTCTATTTACTAAGTAACAACTGTGAAATGGAGTGCCATGATTCGGATTATTGCCATCGGGAAAATGAAAGAAAAGCGACTTTCAGCTCTGACCGACGATTTTATTACTCGGGCAAGCAAATGGTGTCCCGTAGAGGTTATTGAGCTTAAGGATAGCAATAAAGACAAAGAGGGTGAGGCAATCTTACGCAAGCTCGACAGCTTCTCCCCTGGTCTGATAATAGCGATGGATGAGCACGGGAAAAATCCAACATCCAGAGGCTTGGCTAAAACCCTTTCTCAGCACAGGTCGCTGACTTTTGTCATCGGTGGCCCAGATGGGCTCAGTGATTCAGTGCGTAGCCTTGCTAACAGGGAACTTTCCCTGTCAAAAATGACTTTCACTCATGAAGCTGCCCGCTTTTTACTTGCTGAGCAGATTTATCGTGGACTTTCAATAAATAACGGTCATAGCTATCATCGGGATTGACCAAAACTCTTGACTATATATAATGTGTCGGACAAGTCACATTAAACAAAGGTTTGCAAATGTTCAGATATACAATTTTGATTCTCTGCCTGCTTACTGTTGCGGCAAGCGCTTCAACAGTCACATTGACTGGTCCGATCGGCACAGAAATCAGCATCAACGGCACCCCAATAGGCTCCTTACCCCTTGAGCCACTTGATATTCCAGCCGGCAATCACTCTCTGACTGCAACCCAGCCTGGCTGCAAAACCTTTATCAGAAATTTCTCGACTGGTGATCAAAACGATGTTGTAACAGTAGATATTCTGATGGAAAAACTGAGTCGCAAAGAGGCTGTTCTCTTTTCACTTGCTTTTGCTGGACTTGGACAACGATACCAGAACAAGCCGATCTTGGGTTGGACGCTTACAGCAGTTGAAGCTGGCGGTTTATTAATGGGACTGCTAAGTGAAATGGAAATGAAGAACCACAACAACGATTACCTGGTAGCCAAAGCAAATTATGACTCTTCTGTTGACGAGGACGATATTATTTATTGGCGAGATAAAACAAATACAACTTATCAACTGATGTCAGATTCAGAGTCATTGCGCAACACTTCGCTTGCCATGGCTGCTGGTGCTGTAGTTGTGAGTGTGCTGGATGCTGCTTTCAGGGTCCCATCTTTTGAAACAAAAATTACAAACAATTCAGAGCTTGCTGTTCAGGCCGGTCTGACTTTCAATTTCTAGAGGTAACAATGAACCGTCGAATTTCATTTCTGTTTTCACTGCTGCTGGTAATTGCTCTCTTTGGTTGCACTGAAAAACCGGCTTCGCCTGACTTTACAAATCCGCTTGATAGCGAAAACGGGATTGATCCTTTCGACGTTCAAGCCGGGCTTGGCAGCAATCAAATTCTGATAGGTTGGACTGATCCGGATATCGAAACAATAGTAAGCTACGACATCTTGCATAGTTTGGTTGAAGAAGGCCCTTTTTCAATTGCTGGGTCGGTTGATGCACCTGCAACATCATTCTTTCATGAAGAATACTCACCAAACACTACCAACTGGTATAAAGTCAGAGGAGTTGACGCTGCAGGCGGCACTTCTTCTATCAGCCTGCCAGTAGCTGCTGGAATTTTAATGCCACCGATGGTTATCTATGAAGCATCCGCGGCATCCAGAACCTTGTCCCTTGACGTTTCTGTGGCAATCGGCGATGAAATTGAAATTGCCAACAACGAACTTTTTGAGAACTCGGACCTCCACGCTATTGACAATGACTCTATCTATATCTGGGATCTGGGCGAAGCATCGGAAAATGGCGAGATTAAATATCTTTTTGTAAGAGCCTTCACTACTGGAAGTCCTGGAGTGACATTTGTTGATTCTATTAGCGTAGATTTTTCTCCATCGATTTCTCTGGCAAATAATACAGCACTTCAGACAACTGCGCAGACCTTGCAAATCAGTGATTACTCAATTCTGGAAATGCGTTTTGCTGAATCCCGCGAGTTGCTTGAAGATGCACTCTATATTGGTGCTGCCGATACTTTCAATTACGATTTTTCCGATGCCCTGCTTGACACTCAAGTAGTTTTTGGCGAGTTCACCAGTGATTTTGGATTCTCTTATATCGATTCCATGATTGCAATTCCGGACAGCCTCAACGTAATCGATTTTGTTATCGAAAACGGGGACGAAGCAACAAGCCAGACAACGCTGGATATAATAATTGATCTTGGAGCAACTCATATGCGTTTTGCTGAAGATCTGGCAAGTTTTGGGGATTGGGAAATTTATCAGGAAACTGCCACGCTTGACCTCACCAATCCAGCTGATGGCGACACACTGGAAATCTGGGGCCAATTCAAAAATGACTGGGTTGTCACAAATCCTGTAGCCAAAACAATAATCTGGATTGAACCGTAAGTTTTACAGCTTCACCAGATGTTCTGCATTATCCATCAGGTTCAGCGCCTCAATCATGGTGCCTCTCCGACCAACAGCAAAGCTGTCCTGCATATCGAACCAGTCCAGGCAAGTTCCACAACTGATGATATCGCAGCCGGCCTCTGCCAGCTTTTGTAAATCCTTCTTCGCCGGACTACCCTGGGCAACCAGTTTTACACCACTATTCATAAAAATTATGTGCGATGGGGTCATTTTAGCTCCCGGCATGTTTTTAATTGCAGCCAACATTAGTGCGCAACCAAGATCGTCATCGCCAGAGCCAAGACAGTCTGAATCTATAAAAACTACTGTTTTTAGCATTTTATCTCCTTTTGTTTGATAGCAAAAATAAACCCTGAGCTCCAAATGTCTATCATTTATAGTTCTATATTTGTGAAACCTGAAAGCCGACTTCTTAACCATGCAAACATCACCTAAATTGTCTTGTTTCAGCGAGTTACCCCTCATAAAAATAACACCTGCTAATTCATTAACAATTCTTGATAATATTAATCAATAGACTTATTGTTTTCTTAACTCCCACATCTGAGGTGGGATATGCCGGGTGACCGCAACCACCCAAACACCGATTCAGGCTCACTGCCTGCAGGGAGGTTCCCATGAGGAAATCAATTCTGTTGCTGACCGTTCTGCTTCTAATATTTTCCGTTGCCGCAAATGCTGGCGACAAACTTCCAAGTGGGAAAAAACTGTACAAAGCCAATTGCAAAATCTGTCACGGTGAAGATTCTGACAATGGTGAGTACACTCCTATGTACCTGATTATAGAACAATGGGAAGAGTTCTATGACAAGACTTACCTCAAAACTCACGGCAATGTTGTTTTCAGCAAAGACGACACGCTAACAGTTCCTGAAGTAATCACAGATGAAATGCTCAAAAAAATTCGTAAGTTTTCTATCGACGGTGCTGCCGATAGCGAACATCCAATGACATGTGGCTAACCCTTACAAGGAGATTTTAAGCCATGAAAAAAATGTTTGTAATCGTAATGGCTCTGGTTGTTTTAACAGCTGTTGTCGCACAGGCTGGCACTGATGCCGAAGCCAAAATCAAAGAACTTCAAAAACGGATTCAAAAGCTGGAAGTAAAATCAGCTACTGACCGCGTCAAGTTCACTGGTGAGTATCGCTTTGAAGCTCATAACATTTCCTCAACTATGCCAGATCACTATGACGGCATGGCGCTGCAAAATGTTATGGTCAACACCATGTTCTACCATCAGACAACTGGCTCACTGCCAATGAATGAGATGGGTGAATTCCTGTACGGCGACGTTCAAAACCATATCATGAATAATGCTGGAAACTACATGGCCTGGACTCAAGGTCTCAGCTATGACGGCGTTGGTGGCATGATGGGCGAGATGCTTTTCGATATGGGACAAGCAGGATTCATCGGTCAACAAATGGCCGGAGGCATGTCTTATGATGACGCCTTGATTGCCTGGAATGGATTTACACAGAGTCCAGACTTTGCTGCATTCTTGGGTACAGTCCAGGAAGGCGCTATGGGCATGATGATGGCTCAAGATGGCGTTTACACAGAAGGCTACGACTGGGACAACAAAGTTATGTACACCAGCCGCCTGCGTCTGAACATGAGCGCAAAAGTTAATGACGATGTTAGCTTCAGTGGTCGTTTGGGAATGTACAAGCCTTGGGGCGACAGCTCTGGCATTCAGATTTTCAACGGTCAAGCAAACACAATGAACATCGATGGCAACACAACTTCTGTTCCTAACAGTGACATCCTTCGTGTTGACCGCGCTTACTTCAACTGGAAAAATTTCCTTAACACTCCAGCTTACTTGAGCATTGGTCGTCGACCTAGTGCAGGTGGTCCACCAGTGCACCTGCGTCAAGACGAGATGCGCGCTGGAACTCCACTTGGTACTATCATCGATTTCCAATTCGATGGAATTACATTGGGCTACAATGAGTTCTTGTGGGAAGAGTCAACTCTTCGCGCTTGCTACGGTGTTGGATATGAAAGTGGATTCGGCAGTGGCGAACAATTGAAAAGCGCTGCAGACAGAATGAAAGATTGTTCATTCTTTGGATTCAACTGGGATCTCTACAGCAACGAAGAATCTTTTGTTCAAGCAACAGTTGCTCGTGCATTTGATGTAACAGACGGATTCAACGGTGTTGTTGTAATGCCTAACGATCCACTGAGTGGAAACGCAATGCCTGGCCCAATGGTTATTCGTTACACTCCTTCTGCTAACCTTGGTGACATTGACCTGGCTAGCTTGCTTGTCATGCGCAAAACAGAAAACCTGGACTTGTTCGCAAGTTACAGTATGATGAAGTCACATCCTGAAGACGGCGTTGGCACACCATTTGGTGGCCTGTTCTGCAACCCATACGAAGTTGCTGAAGAACAAGATGGCAACATGTTGTACCTGGGCGCTCGCATGCACATGCCAAACGGCAAAACAAAAGTTGGTATCGAGTACAATAAAGGTTCTCAATACTGGTTCAACTTTGCATCAGCTGCCGATGACATCATCGCACCAAAAACAAGCACACGTGGTTCAGTTGTTGAAGCTTATGTAACCCACCGTATTGGCAAGGGTTTCATTGGTAAACTGGACTTCATGAAATACAACTATGACTATTCAGGTAGTGGCTGGCACCTGGGTGCTCCACAAGATATGGACGGAACTCCAATTCTTGGATTCCCAACATACGATGAAGCTACAAAGCTTTCAGTTAGTCTGATGGCTAGATTCTAGGAGAATAATATGCGCAGCATGACCGCAATTATGCTGTTGCTACTAGCCCTCGCCACCGGCTCAGCAGTCGGTGGCGAGTGTGAATTCAGCAACAGCGGAAAAGATACTCATTACGAAGGCACTTCAACCTGTCTTGAATGTCATGAGTCAGAAGCACAAAACTTTTTCCATTCTCAACATTATCAATGGCAAGGCGAAACTCCGGATATTGTCAACTCCGATGGACAACGTCTTGGCAAGATGAACACTTTGAATGATTTCTGCACCAACCCGGCTGCGAACTGGATTGGGACTGTTAAAAATTCCGATGGCAACAAACTGGCAAACGGTTGTTCTGCCTGTCACGCCGGTCTTGGTAAAATGCCACAGGCTGAAATGACTGATGAACAACTGGAAAATATTGACTGCCTGATTTGTCACGCCTCTGGTTATCGTCGATCCCTTTATCAAAACAAAGAGACCGAAGAGTGGGAATGGCGACCAATTCTTATGGGCCGTAATCAATACGGAATGGATGCAATCGCAAAACGAATTTCACTTCCTACCAGAAAAATGTGCCTCCGATGCCATAGTGCAGCTGGTGGCGG
>JAAESD010000044.1 GCA_024229695.1 bacterium | reverse complement strand
GAAAACAGTTATGACGTAATTCTGCTGGACCTTGATATGCCAAATGTCTCCGGTATGGATATTTTAAAAATAATGCACGCCAAAAAAATAGACAGCCCTGTGATTATTCTGACCGGTGTCAGTGATGTTGACCTTGCTGTCAAAGCTATGAAACACGGTGCATTTGATTATCTGACTAAACCTGTTGACGAGGAACATCTGCTGGACATTTTGAATAGTGCTATGGAGCAATCGGCGCTGAGAAATACTCTTGCTGAATTGCCTGACGATTTGACCCGTGAAAATTTGATTAACGAAGCAGCTTTCCAACATATGCCAACTCAGAATGAATCGGTAATTCGGTTGTTTCACAAAGCTGAGACTTTGGCAAGTGGTGACTTGTCTGTGTTTATATGGGGTGAACGTGGGTCGGGTAAAAAATGGCTGGCCCGTGCAATGCACAACGCATCAACTCGATCTGAAATGCCATTTATCTCACTGAACTGTACTTCGTTTGCACAGAATGATCTGTCTGTTGAGCTATTTGGCAGAGACCAGGACTGGAGCGGCAAAGTAAGTAAAAAAAGTGGCCTGCTGAAAGTTGCTGAAGGAGGAACGCTCTTTATTAATAATATCGAGTACATGAATCCTGCAGTACAACAACGACTCAATAATGTCCTGCAACAGAATGAATATTCTCACGATAATTCCACTGAGAAGATTGAGTGTAACGTACGATTTATTGTTGCATCTTCTTACGACCTTACCCGGTCGGTTTTCAAAGAATCATTTTCACGAGACCTGCTTTACCACTTGATGGCAAATTCGCTGAAAATGTTACCAGTTCGAGATCGACCAGATGACATTCGGTTAATTGCAGAACTGTTTCTTGAAGAGGCCAATACGCTTAATAACAAACAGCTGACGGGAATTTCAGACGAGTTTGTAAACTTGCTGCAGAACTACAGATTCCCTGGTAATATGCATGAGATGCGAGAACTGATTTCCGGTGCAGTTGTAAATGCTGACGAAGGCGAACTTGCATCGGATTCCCTGTCTCCATATCACAGAGAACGCATAACCCTTGGTGGATTTACACCAAAAACCATGCAGGAAGTAATGCATCGGCAGGCAAAAGACACTATCTCGTTTTGTAACAATGACATAGTTAAATCTGCCAAAATTCTGGATATCTCTGCTGAAGAGCTAAAAAAGCTCCTTTGATATTTGAACAAAAATAACTGTTGCATATTTCCTCCAAGATAGTTATTGTACACATATCAAATAAAGGAGATTGATATGATAAACAAAAGAGGACACGGCGGGCGTCGCCCTGGCGCTGGCAGACCAGAAGGAACTGGGAAATTTGGCGAGAAAACAAAGCCAATCCGCGTTCCCAACAGCTTACTCCCTCAGATTACAGAAATACTTGATGCTCACAAAGCCGGCAGTAAAAAAATCTTCCTGATGCCACAAAATGCTGACATAATGCTTCCTGATGAGAATGCAGAACACAGTGATGTGCCTTATTTCAGTGATATGGTTGCAGCTGGTTTCCCATCCCCTGCAGATGACCACATGGATGACAGACTGGACTTGAATGAGTACCTGGTTTCACACCCGGCAGCAACATTCTTTGTGCGTGTGCAAGGTTTATCAATGATAAATGCAGGGATCCAACCTGATGACATTCTGGTTGTTGACCGCTCCATGGACCCAGCTCATGGAAAAGTTATTGTGGCTGCACTTGACGGTGATTTGACTGTAAAAAGGCTCAATAAACAAAACGGGCAAATTACCTTGATGCCTGAAAATGATGATTATGACCCGATTGAAATTACCACCGAGATGAGCTTTATCATCTGGGGTGTAGTTACAAGCGTTATTCACAAGGTCTAGTTATGCCTCGGGTTCTGGCACTTGTTGACTGCAACAATTTTTACGCGTCGTGTGAACTGGTATTTGCGCCAAAACTTGAGGGTCACCCAATTGTAGTACTGTCCAATAATGATGGCTGTGTTGTTGCCAGAAACAATGAGTCCAAAAAACTTGGTATCCCGCTTGGGGCTCCATGGCATCAGATTAAAAAAACTACGCGTCGACATGGCGTACAGGCTTTCTCCTCCAATTACGCTTTATACGGCGACATGTCGGCGCGAATAATGAATATCCTGACAGGCTTCACCCCCGCAATTGAAATTTACTCCATCGATGAAGCCTTTCTGGACTTAACCGGCGCACCTGCAAAGAGTCTGACTGAATACGGTCACCATATTTGCGAAACGGTTCATCGAGGTACCGGAATTCCTGTATCGGTGGGAATAGCGTCAACCAAAACATTAGCCAAAGTTGCCAATCGAATTGCCAAAAAGAATCCTGAGACCGGTGGCGTCCTGGACCTAGAAAAAGTAAAGCTGCATCTGGACTCTCTACTGTCACAAATCCCTGTGAAGGATATCTGGGGTGTTGGCAGACGATGGTCAAAAAAACTGCACAGCGTTGGCATTACCAATGGTCGCGAATTGCGAGATGCCGACACCAGGTGGATAAGGAACAAGTTCAATGTTGTCCTTGAAAGAACTGTTCTGGAATTGCGTGGTCAGCCATGCATTGACCTGGAGTTTGCCCCGCCCAAAAAACAGACAATAATGTGTTCCAGATCTTTTGGCAGCAGGATTACCAGCAGGGATGCTTTACGCGAAGCTGTCTGTAATTACACCACCATCGCTACCGCAAAAATGCGCAAACAAAAATCGTGTACACAAGCAATCTCTGTTTTCATTCAAACCAGCTTGTTAAACAAAAAAGAGCCTAGATACAGTAACAGTTGCACAGTACCTCTGGGAAAACCGTGTAATGACACAGGTGAATTGATCCACCACGCATTGGGCGGACTGAATTCGATTTACAAACCAGGTTTCAAGTATGCCCGTGCTGGAATAATTTTGCTGGATCTTGTTGCTCAAGACGTTGAACAGGGAACACTTTTCCCATCGATAGAAGAAAATACCTCTTCCCAACTTATGAACACTCTTGATGATATAAACCAAAAACATGGTCGTGGAAAATTGCGATTTGCTGCCGAGGGATTTACACACAAGTGGCAGATGAAACAGAATCATAAATCTCCTGCGTACACTACGAAGTGGGACGAATTGCCAAAAGCTGGAGACTAGAGGTTGAACTACCTGTCGGCTGAGAGTATTTTATAAAAATACTTAACCGGAGAGAATAATGGCTGACACATTCCGACGCGATAACCATCCAATTGTGACTCTACTGATTGCTGTGTTCATTATAGTAGTGTTGTTGTTGCCAGCTACTCGCAACGGTTGCGGCCCTCATGAAGATTACTATCACTTTTCGTACAATGCATTTGGTTGTGATGTCAACGGTCAGATCAATGTCTGGGACAGAGCTAATCGAGTTTCACCGGTGGCTGTAATTGAATCCAAGCTTGATTCAATGGTTGTGATGCTGGATGCAACTGTGGAATATTCTGGAGTTGCACAGCTGAATCGATGTGAAATTAACAAATATTTCACTATCCCGGCACAGCTGGCAGAAATACTGCGCATTGCTCAAGGTTTCAGCTCCGTAAGTGGTGACTTCTTCCCGGACGGAGTAACTCTGGATAGTGCAAGCAGAAAGTTCAGCAGAAGCAATGCAAGCGCCATGATTAACCTCGAGGAGCTGCAGTGTGGTT
>JAAESD010000043.1 GCA_024229695.1 bacterium | reverse complement strand
TTTTCAGCGCATCTTTTTCGCGGACACGTCTGCGAATGTATCGTTGCAGATGCCTGCCAGCTTCCTGTAACGCAAGCTTGATTTCTTTTATAATCTCAGGGTAATGGGCAACAGCTTCTTTACTTTCAGAAGTAAATGGAACCCATACCGATGACATATGAACAAAAATAATCAGCGGTCCTGTTGGCAATGCGCCACGACTCTGCTGCATTCCGTAACTGCGCCAGTTATTGCTCAAAACAGACTTATGTACAGCGCAAGCTGAAGCCTGGTAGAGTAGTGGCACACGATTCGCAAATCGCAAAACCTGTGCAAGTTTGTCAGCGGGAATGTCGCCACCATAAGCAAGTCCTACTTCAATCTGGAATGGATTGCCTCGGTAAACAGAAGGTGGTCTGGAAACCGAGGTATAGAAATCGGCTTCAAATCGTTGCTTCAAACCGGCAAGTACTAACTCTTCACCAATAGGAGCCAGACAGTCAGTTGGAGGGTTCGGGATTTTGGTGGAGTTGATTGCATCCATCAGGTTTTTAACATCGACCTGTTCCATGTGCCGAGTTGATTTTCTAGGAGTAAAGCCTGCTGTGTCAATAACTGTAGCACAAGCTTTTGGTCCGACTTTGCAAAACTCTTTACGTAAAAAACCACTGATGTTGCGTTGCTTTGTATCTTTCAGCATTCGCATAAGAATACCGAGCTCAACTCCGTAGGGGTGAGGTTTGATTTCTTTTGCCTGAACAGGTAACTCAGCTGCGGCTCGAGAATAAATCATCTCATCGCCGCGGGGATTACGATATGTAAGTCTGATGTGTGGGTTTGCAACCGCAGTCTGTTCAAGATAAGTGTCAACGGAGTGTTGGCCTCTTTTATAGGATCCTGTCAGTTCAATTTCAACTCTGGTTCCATGAACTGGCTCCCAGCTTATCTCTTCATCTTTTTTAATAACTGGCTCGTTCTTCTTCATGTCGAGCATTAATTCAAATCGATGTCCAATATCCTGATCTTGTGTCCGGCTATAAATCACAACAGGCTTTCCGGTAGTCAACTGCCCATACATTCCTGCAGCTGAAATACCGATACCCTGCTGGCCTCTACTCTGTTTAAGACTGTGAAATTTTGAACCGTACAACAGTTTTCCAAAAATCTTTGGGATCTGTTCTCTGACAATTCCGGGTCCATTATCCTGGACGACAACTCGATATTGTTCTTCTTTGCCCGGTGCAAC
>JAAESD010000042.1 GCA_024229695.1 bacterium | reverse complement strand
ATCTTACGGTTTTTTTGACGCAGTTCTTTTATCTGTTTTTCGATTTCAATATTTTCCGTAGCATCTGAGCTCAGACCAGCATCAATAAACTGCCCCCCGCTAGTCTGGTGGCAATGAATAGCAATGACATTTTTTCCAACACTAAAGTGTTTGGTATCAATCCCATGAACACTATATGCCTCTGAGTCGGTAGAATAACCTTTTAGATTTTCTACATTGTTACCATTAATCGATACGGTGGCATCTTCGTCATGCTGAATTAGCAGAAAAATTTTCTTTGGGACTTCCTTTAGAGTGAAGGATTTTCGGATCCAAATGTCTGATGAATTCCATTTGGTCCGGATTTTGACATTAGGGGTTCCCGGGGAACCGAATCCAGCTTCACCGGTTTTCCATTTGCTGTCATCATAACTGGGTAAGTTCCATTTTGGATCTGGTTTGTTGAATATGTATTGCCAAGTATTTCCTTCTTTCCTTGAATCTTTCAGGATGTTGCTTGGGCCTATGGATTGGAGTGCATTTTCTAGTTCGGTAATCTTTATTGTATTTTCTTGATCGATCACTTCGATCGTTTCACCCCAGCCTTTTTTTTGTGCGTCTGGATAATATCCGACACCCTTAATGTCAGCAAAGAAGGCAGCAAAACTGTAAAAATCACGAATTGAGAATGGATCAAATTTGTGATCATGGCATTCTGCGCACCCCAGAGTTGCTCCTAACCAGGTAGTCGCCGTGGTTCTGACTCGGTCAGCAGAATACTTGATCAGGTACTCTTTGTCCTGAATTCCAAATTCTGTACTCTTCATGTTGAGCCGGTTATATCCGGCAGCAACTTTTTGCTCTGTAGATGCATTTGGTATCAGATCTCCCGCAATTTGTTCT
>JAAESD010000041.1 GCA_024229695.1 bacterium | reverse complement strand
TGCCTGCCCGTGGACTCTGCCCTCTTTTGCCAGCGCGATGACTGGCGTAATGCCATCGGTGCACCAAGCCGGGCTTTCTGGAACAGAGAGAGACCTGAGTAACACTGCCCCGTCGGGACTGAAACCTGACGTGCTGACCCTTGCTTCTCACTTGAAAAAAATGGGCTACAAAACCTGTGCGCTCTACTCAAATCCGTTCTTCGGTTTTGGGCTTGATGCCGGCTTTGATATCTGCGAGTACCACAACCTACCCGCTTCTGACATGGTTATGCTTGGCCTGGACTGGATTCACAAAAATAGTGACCAGCCATTTTTCTGCTTCCTGCTTATGAACGACACTCACGAACCGACAATGCCAAAGCGCAGGTTCTTTACTCCATATCTTGATATGCCAGCTACTGACAATCAGCTCCGAAATCTTGTCCGATGGGGAAATCTTGGCAAAACTGTTTGTACTGAATCGTTGGCTATTAAAAAGGCGTTGTATGCTGGAGCTGTTGCATCGGTAGATAGTGCGATTGGAAAAATGAATGAGACTCTGGCTGATTGGAAGTTAAGAGATAATACAATCACCACAGTTTTTTCTGATCACGGTGAAGAATTTCATGATCATATTTATGAATCAGCGAGGTGGGCACATGACCCCCGCGATATTAACGGCATCGGTCACGGTCACTCAATGTTCAATGAGCTTCTGCAAGTGCCGTGGATAGCATCGGGCCCTGGTGTGCCAACTCAACAGGTTACAAAACCGGTTTCACTTTGCGATTTTGCACCGACAGTTTGTAACTGGCTTGGTGTCGATGCAATGCCACAGCCTGAAGTGTCGATGCCTGAGTTTGCAGGATCTTCCAATCCGGAAGACAGAATGATTTTGAGTCAGGAAATTGCTTATGGACCAGACCTGAAGTCTGTAAGACACGGCTCCTGGAAACTGGTTGCCAAATCCGATGGCACTGCACTTGCGTTGTACAATCTGGACAGCGATCCTGATGAGAAAACTGACCTGCAAAATGAGCAGCCGGAGATTGTTGAAAATCTGGTTGCGTTTGTGAAAAAGTGGAGCGAGCAGGATAAAGACAATGGTTCAGAGTGGGATATTAATGACCAGATCCGGAAGCAGTTGGAGGATTTGGGGTATGCGTGAGGGAAGTCCACACATGTGGACTAGGATACAATAAAATCTTCTGTATTATTTCTGCTTCCCCTCCGCAATCTTCTCCCTAAGCACCCGAAGTCCCTCATCAAAAACAGGATCCAGAGAACCGTCCGGTTCAACATAAACATCTGGTTGAAATCCGTGACTATCATTAATCAATTCACCATCTGGGCTCCACAACGATCGGTTTGGATATTTTACTCTACTACCAGTCGGAAGTATGAACTGCTTCAAGCCCAGCCCAATGTCTCGCGACATGCCCCACAGAAATCGCACAATTCCGCCTCTTGTGGGACGACCAACCAGAGTGATGTTTGGCTCATCCCTAACCATCATCAAGAACTCAGTCTTTAATCCCGAACAACCGCTTCCGATAAGAAAGACCATCGGCATCGCAAAATCATAGCCAGGAATCGGTTCTATGCGAAGTGTATCCTCAACTACAGTGCCATGGTTGTTCAACTTTGAATATCCGTAAACACGCGACTCTGTAACAAAATGCCCCGCCAGTTCAAGAGCTCTTTTGTACCTTCCAATATCAATCCGGCTATTATGTGCCCTGAGATCAATTAGAACCCCGTCCGCATCCACCAACTCTTTAAGACCTTTACTCCCAATCCAAAACATCCAGCCCAAATCGAAGTAAGCAACTCTATCGCTGGTCCAACCAATATCCAAATCTAGATGTCTTCCATACCCATCCACTAACTGGTTGCTAATGGCTAGAGTCCGCTTCAGTGTCAGTTTGTCCTCCTTGAGGACTGGCCTAGATTTAGTGCCTCGCATCAACTGCTTGCCCAAACCAATATTGCCCCTTTCAAATGAGATTCGTGGCTCGTCAAGAGCCATCAGTAAGTCAGCACCTAGACGCCTGTAATCTTGTTCTTTATTCTTCTGTTCATCACCAGTAAAGCGTTGTTCAAGGTCATCCCAGTCAACCAGACAGTCAGACTGGGGTACATAATTGTGTTTTAATTCAGTAAGTAACAACTGGATTACTTCATCGTCTGACAACGAGAGAGTGTCGACAGTAACCTCGTGAAGGATCAGCTTCGCACCAGAATGACGGGACTCGAAACTCACTACTCCAACTGTTGCCATCGGGTCGGTGCGTAGGATGATCTCTGCCCAAGTCTCTTCACAACTCTCGAGCCTGGACAGAACTGTTGTTTGGTGACGACAGTAATCTTGTGAAAAAGAATATTGGTCACCAAAAGACATCATCCATGCAGAAAAGTAACCATCCGCTGGTGTTTCGGAAGCTTCATAGCGAGCACGAATGCGATAGTACTTATCACCCTCGACCGCGAAACGCTGTACTAGCGGCCCGTGCGAGTGATCACCGTTACAACCCTCAATCACTACTCCGCTACCAGGCAAAGGCTGAAATTTAACACTGTCTACTTGGCAGAATTTATCATAGCTTATATACCAACCCCATCGCTCTGGTATACCATCTACCCAAACTGACAGATCTCCGTTGGCAAATGGCTCAAGATTATCAGGCAGCCCTGGGATATCGGGAGCTTTTGACCAAGAAAGGGCTTTCGCTGCTGGAACCACCATAACAAGCCCAAACAGCACCACGATAAACAATCGATTAATAAAGATTTTGGGGATTAAGATAAGATACCTCGTTTCATCTAACTGGATACCTGATAATTGCTTTCATTTTTCTCTAGCCCAGATGAGTATGGACCAACATGCATTATCTGAACACAATCGCTTTTAATAATATTTCCAAAAAAGACTTCCAGAATCAAGTCACTTCTTCTTTTTCCGCTTCGGCTTCGGCGCCGGCAACTCCCTCTCAGTAATTACAATCAACTCGGTCAGCCACTGCGAATCTTCAATTTCATCCTGAATCAATAACGATGGCTTGGCCCCCGGAAATGCAAAACCTTCAGTATATTCTCCAATATATTCTTTACCCGCATCTGTCGGTTTCACAAACAGCTGGTTGTCACAAATAAGCGCAACCACTTTGCCCTTTGAGTAAAGCGCATATTCACCAAACATTTTTCTGAAGGTGATTTCACATTCGATTGCTATCTGATCGGCTACATATTCAACAAAATCCAGTTCCGTTGCCAATACATTCCCCCTGCAAAAGTTTAGATACCAAAACCTACATGAAATCCAATGAAATCATCGAGGTCTACATTTGAATCGGATATATGCTTGTAATATCCAACCCCAAGATTAATCAACACTACACTAACTCGAAGCTCTGCTCCTACAAAAGTATGATTGGGATCTGTAGATAGCGGGTTTCCCCAGGTGCGAAGTAGCACGGCACGAGCTTCGGTAAAAAATGCAAAGTCTGGTTTTGACTCTATAGTGAACAGACCAGTATATCCAATCCCCAACCGTCCACCATCAGTACCAGGACTGAGTGTCGCGCCAAGATGATGTCGCCATCCTGAAACATGTCGGGCCTTACCAAACTTATGAAAGTATCGCGATGTGAAAGACCAGCGGTCTGGAGCTCCCCATTCAACAGAAGTGACAGGTAAAATTAAATCCTTTTCGCTAAGCTCATATAATAGCCACGTTTTTTTAGACTCTTGTTGATTTGCATCCTGGCTCCAAACAGGATTAGCAACTAATAGTAAAAGAAAAATGACACACGATGCTTTGGTTATAAATTGGAATTTCATAAGAACTCCTTACTTACTTCCCCTGCTTCAGCTTCTTTGTCAGCCCAGCTAGACCGCCTCCAACAACCAGCAACGAAAAACCTGCCCCACCACTGAGAAGGTGTTGAATCTGCTGGTATGCTCCAGTACCGCTGAGTGTCTTTGCAGACATAATCATGACAAAGCCCCAAATACAGGCGTTGAGAATAATGATTAATGGGATGACTGTTGTTGGTTTGTCCATATCAACTTTCCTTTTCTGTTCTGTTCCTTGCTCTACCTGGAGCAAACCAGGAGAACAACACTGTTTCCAGGACCATTCGTATTCGATCAAGGATCGATACTGAAGGTCTGCTTTCAACTGTTTCAGACTCATACATCCGAACAAGCTCAAGAGCTTGTTGCTCGTCTTCTTCCGATACCATTATTGCCTTGGTGTTGTAGTTTTCTATTTGAGGTCCTGGGACAATAGAACCGAAGGAATCATTTCTTACAAAATAGGGAATTTCTTCTGAATCGAAGATGGAACGCAGCACTGCCAGGTCAGCTTCGCTTTGTACTGAATATACTTTTATCATGGCTGTCCTCCATCTTTATAGTGTAGGACAGCTCTAAAATTGTGTCAATTGAATCGGCTTCAGGTAACTCTAGTGTGGAACAGGGCCACTGAATTTAACCGGTAATTTTGATTTCTCAATAACAACCAGCTCTGTTGGATAGACTACCATCTCACAAGGGCCGAGGTCAGGAAGAGGACCCAATACAACCTCAATCTCATCGGCTCGCTTATCGATCAGTTTGATTGTCTCAACTTCATCAAAGCAACCGCTGAAACTCATGCCCCAACTGATACAGATAACCATCGATTTATCGAAATCTATTTTCTGTTTATAACTTTTATGATTTGTAGAAAAGGTCTTTTTCCACTCTTCCTCTGTCCGAATAACCATGGTTCCTTTTGGGAGCATCTCAAACGATTGTATATTCTTCAATCTACTGAACTCCACAGCGCCCATGCGCTGCGGTACTGGCTTGCTGCTTGACGCACAACCAATGCTGATTGCAACAAGCGCGATTAATAAAAACGTTCGAATGTACATCATGCTTAAACCGACACCTTCTCAGCCACTGCCTTTGCAAGTTCCAGGAACGCTTCCCTGGAAGCAGTTCCTTTTTGTAGAGCAGCAGGTTGACCGTTGTCTCCACCAGCACGAACTGCAGGATCGATAGGCAACTGTCCCAGTAGTGGAATGCCAAACTGATCGGAAACTTCTTCGCCACCACCGGAGCCAAAGATGTCGCTCTTTTCATCACAACATGGGCAAGCAAAGTAACTCATGTTCTCAACAATTCCTGCAACAGGAGTTTTAGTGTGGTTGAACATCTGAACGCCACGACGAACATCCGCTAGTGCAATTTCCTGTGGAGTTGTGACCATCAACACACCATCAACCGGCACTTGTTGCACAAGAGTCAACTGCGCATCACCAGTTCCTGGCGGCATATCCACAACCAGATAATCCAGATCTTTCCACATCACATCTTTGAGGAACTGTTTGACTGCTGCCATGACCATCGGTCCACGCCATATCAGAGCCTGGCCTTCAGGAACCAGCATACCCATCGATATACATTGCAGTCCTTTTGCCATAACCGGCTTGATTTTTCCTTCACCCTCTGACACAGGCGATGCATTGATAGCCAGCATTGTTGTCAACGATGGGCCATAAACATCGGCATCCAGGATACCAACTTTGAAACCATTTTCTTTCAGAGATAGTGCCAGATTCACAGCAACGGTGCTTTTACCAACACCACCTTTACCACTTGCAACAGCGATAATCTTTTTCACGCCCGGCAGACCTGCTCTGTCGGCCCACGGGTCATCGCTCTGAGGTTGTTTCTTTTGTGGCTTGTTGTCCTTGATCATGACCTTGGCAGTTATGCCTGCATCGGTAAGTTTTGCCTCAACCAGTTTGCAAACTTCACCAATCAACTCATCGCGCTCTGAAGTCTGTACAATATTTACAGTGGCTACATCATCTGTGATACTTACTTCACCAACGAGTTTGATCTTGACGATATCTACCTTTGTGCCAGGGCAAAGAACCTCTGACAACAATCCCATGATTTTTTCCTGAGTCATTCTATCCTCCATATTAACCGTGTTTGTTTTGTAATCCGGAGCACAAGTTAGGAAGCTTTTGCGTCTTTGACAACCTTGTCATGGTCAAAAGCCAGTTCAGGCAGATTTTCAAGAGGAAACCAGCGCGCTTCAGCAGCATCATCGCCGCCGATAACATCTGGTTTTTCACCCTCAATCAAGGCAGTATAAACAACTGAAACTGTATGCCCACGTGGGTCACGCGTAGGATCGCCATATACCCCAAATTGAGAAAAGAGGAGACCGGTCAGACCAGTCTCCTCTTCAATTTCTCTATGTATTGCGTCATCGGGATTTTCGCCGTAATCTACGAAACCGCCCGGCAGAGCCCATGCATCTTTGAACGGTTCATTGCCTCGACGAATCAGCAAAAGTTCATCACCGCACACAACATAACCATCGACAGTTAATGCAGGGTTGCGGAATCCCATTTAGGAATATGATTCCAGCGCTTCTGCCTCTGAGTCATAGGTATCAAAAACCAGCTTTA
>JAAESD010000040.1 GCA_024229695.1 bacterium | reverse complement strand
TAACTGAAAAAATGAAGATTCAAAGAAACCCTCCCTTTGTGTTGCTGCAGCAGCACCACACAGGCAAATCATTCAGAACCGAACATCGTGTTGATCACTAACTAGTAGTTAGGTTATTGCACGCTGATATGCTCCAACAAGTGCAAAAGTCAGACTGTGTTGCATATCTACACCACTGTGATAAATGATTAAAACATTTTTGTTCCTATCTGAATGATGAAGATCTACTACTATCAAGTTGATCATTTCGCTTTTTCTCCCAAAATAATCCAGTACAAGTTCACGGGTGATACTACTATTCAGTAGTGACCTGCTCTTGTATTTTATACCAGGCCTGGATGCATTCATTTGTGCATTGCAGGCAGAGCTTTTGCAAGCCAAAATCAAGATGGCGAACTGGCCAACCTGCCTCGTCGCAGAGCTTCAAGCCGCCCCAAAAGCCGCCATGACCTTCAGTGCACTTGAACCTTGGAGGTGTTCAATACTGACCCTGTCCTCTGGCCACAGAGCCTCTTCGCTTTGTATTGCACTCTCAAGAACTCACAAGCTTGAAGACAAAACGAAGACAAAATCCAACAGAAATACAATGAAGAAAACAATGAACATGAATACCCTGGCTGGCAGATCCAC
>JAAESD010000039.1 GCA_024229695.1 bacterium | reverse complement strand
TTTGGGTTCTTCAGGTTTGTCCTCTTTTTTGGGTTCTTTCCAACCCATATTAACGTCTAGACCCGGTATAGCTTCTTTCAATTTATTGGCTCCAGCCTCAGTAACACCCGTCTGCCAGACATATAATTTTTTGAGTTTCTTTAAGCCTTTAAGATGTTCCAGTCCTGCATCTGTTACTTTGGTCCCATAAACATTAAGATACTCAAGATTCGAAAGTTTTCCTACATGTTGGAGCATCTGATCGGTTATGCTCGTATTCTCAAGATGTAACTTTGTTAGCATTGATAATTGGCCAACGTCAGATGCGGATTGATCAGTGATACCGCTACGAGAAACGTCCAACCATGTGAGATGGGTTTTGACTGGAATCAAAAGTTTGACCTGAGTGTCATTGAAACTTTTAGCAACATTAATTGCGTTCGCAGATAAATATTTGGTGTCCTGAGCTAGCTGCATAATAAGTACCCCAGCCTTCCCTATCGCTCCGACTGCACCAGAATCAGCAGGTTGGGCAAGATCTGGAAGATTAAATGCTTTGGTAATGACCACCTCCTTGGGTTTTGAATAAACAAGGCCTGCTATAATTGTTCCAACATCGCCAGGAACATTAAGCTCTGAGATTTTCTTATCAAAACTGGCTCCTTCTGCTATCCACCAGTTAATAATTTTTTTCTGTTCTGCACTAAGACGATCCTTGCCTTCAGGAGGCATCACATCCTCGTCATCGTCAGGAAGCATAATGCGTTCAATGAGGGAACTCTCTCCAACTTTACCTCCTACGACAGTTTCGCTCTTCTGTATCTCCTCTTTTGTATGTAACCGAAACTTCCCTTTTGCTTTAATGGCTCCATGACATCCTGTACATCTTGATGCAAGGATCGGTGCAATTACATGTTCATATGCCTTATCGGTCTCAGGATTAACTTTTCTTTTTTCATCCTCAGCAGAAGCGACCTGAATCATGAAACTGACCGTTGAAACAGCCGTAATTGTAATAATAGCGATGAGTTTTTGTAGCAGCATAAAAATCTTAGGTTTTGCAGTTTACTTCCCTAACATCAGGAAAAT
>JAAESD010000038.1 GCA_024229695.1 bacterium | reverse complement strand
CAAAAGAGAAGAACAAAGAAGACTAAAACTCAATATCCAGAATATCAGACAGGCTGTTGATTGTATAATCGGCAGCCTGTATTTCTTTTTGTGATCCAAATCCGTAGCTACAGCCAACTGTTCTGGTACCACAATTAATTCCAGCCTCAATGTCACCATTTCTGTCACCAACAACAACTGTGTTCGCAAGGTCAGGACAGAGCAGTTTTACCATCTCGGTTTTAGTGTCGGCAATACCAAGTTCTCTGGCTCTTTCAAGTGGCAGATGTTCTGACAGAAGCTGGTCCAGCTTATGACTTTCAACTACGGCATCGCAATAGGCAGTGTTGGAGTTGGTGAACAATTTTAAAGTATGGCCACGTTTTTTCAGCTCAACAAGTGTAGCGTAAACATCGGGATATAGTTCGGTATTGCCTGCTGCAATAGTTTCAACTTCACACTTTTCTGATTCTGCAGCGTACAGCAAAGCAAACTCTGCATGAAGTTCTTCTGGTACGGAGTCCTGGGGATAGGCTGTACGAAAATATTCATCGTTGGGCAAGCCCATAGAATTAGTAATTAACTCTATGTCAGGATCAATGCGGGGGAGCTGCATTATTTTGCGAGCATTGGTCAGGCCGTCTGCAACAGCATCAATAATTGCGGAGCTGCTGTCCAGAAGTGTGCCATCCATATCAAAAAGGAAAGTCAGCATTAACGATTCTCAAT
>JAAESD010000037.1 GCA_024229695.1 bacterium | reverse complement strand
GCATTGAAGGATGAGATTCGAAAAGCCTATCGCGAGGAATTGACAGCAATTGACTCTGGCATTGCAGATCTTTTTGCAGAGTTGAACGCAAATGGGCTACTTGAAAACAGCTGGATTCTGATTACTTCCGACCATGGTGAAGAATTCCTGGATCACCATAAATGGGGTCACGGAAAATCAGTTTTCCCTGAAGTTTTAGGTGTGCCTGCAATCCTGGTTGCGCCGACTTCCAGATATGAACCGATGGTTATTGATTCTGTTGTTGAAAATATAGACATCATGCCAACCTTTGCCGAAATCGCCGGCATCCCTGTAGATGAGTACTGGGAAGGTGAATCGTTGTTGCCTCTGATTGAGAAAACCGGACCAGGAACAGACCTGGCTCTTGCCCAGTTTGATGACACCAAAAGACTTTGGTCAACAGCAATACTAGGGCACTGGCAGATAATATTCCGTGAACCATCGGGTGCTGAGACAATGAATCCAGCAGAAAGAGAACTACAGCGGAAGGTACTGCTGTTCAACCTTGAGGTCGATCCTCTGGCGCAAAATAATTTGTTTGATTCTGAGCCCGACAAAGCCACAGAGATGATTTATTTGCTTGAAGATGAATTGGAAAGGCTTGAAGGCAGTGCTCCAATGTTCAGAGGCGATGAACAAAGCATCGACCCTGAACAGATGGAACAATTACGTGCACTTGGATACGTGAACTAGAATTTCAGTTTTATATCGGCTTGAAGGCGGTTGTATGTTGCACCGCCTTCAATTTTTTCGTTCATGAAGTATGTAAGACCAAATTTGGCACTTTCAGCAAACATGTAGCCAAAATTCACTTTATGCCCTTGATAGCCTGCCTGACCACCGGCAAAATCACCATCATCAAAAGGACCATAAACTGAGTTGGCTTCAACCTTACGATAACTCCATTTAGCATCCCAGCTGCCCACGTTTTTGGCTTTGCCAAGTTTAACGCCATACAAAATACCTGTATCGTCTGTGTCAGCTTTACTGTTTGTTGAGTAATCGACAAATAGTGAAGCAGGTTTGCCACCCACCTGTGAATTCAATACACCAAAAAACTCATTCAAATTGTAATCCTGTGAGCTGAATAATTTAGAATAGTTATACCAGCTGCCGCCAATTTTCAGTTCCATTGAACTGATGTCAAAGCTCATACCAGCCTGAGCAGCATACAAAGCTGCGTTTATATCATCGGACCGTTCATCAATGCTGAATGCGCCACTGCTTGCGAAAACTGCACCGGAATTGTAATTGAAGACAACACCTTCAGGTCTCAAATCGCCGTCCCAGATTAATTCGGTTTTTGCAGGTGTGTAAAATGGATTTTTCATTTTGCCACCAGTAAAACTGATGTCTTGTGCAACTGCATAATCGAAAGACGCGAAATCAATCATAAGGTCCTTGCTGGTAAATCCGCCATCAAGTGTCTGATTGGTTGATGTTGGATAATCGCCACCAGAAGCAATCCCAAAATTCACTTTTATTTCTTCATTGACCTGCGCAACCGCTCCCAAACGCAACCGGAATCGCTGTCGATTACGAATTTCTGAGCCTTCCTTGTCAATCATCTCATGGCGTAGTCGGAAATCACCTTTGACTTTGATATTTTCAGTCAACTGACCAGCTGTTGCGGTTGCCGCAACTAGTAAAACGAGTATTACATTTAACAACTTCATTGAAATCCCCCTACAGGTTTGACTTTTATTAAGAACGGGTACAAAATACACCCCAGCTATTTTATGTCAACAATTCCCTGGTTGGAGAGTGTTTTGCTGTTTTTAATCCTGATAATTCTGGTTTCTCCTGTTCTGGCTGGCACAATTGAACTTGTTGAGTCTGTACCGATGGAAACCGTTTACAACTCTCAACTGCGCAATACTCCGGAAGTATGGCTGGAGATGTTGAACTCTGCTGAAAAGACAATTTGTATTGAATCGTTCTATTTCTCTGACAATCCAGATTCACTGGACTCCCTGGACAGCTGCATAACTGCTATAGAGAAAGCTTCTGCTCGCGGAGTCAACGTCTCAACAGTTTGTGACAGCAAGTTTTACAAAACATATCCTGAGATTCCCGATCTGATTGGCAAACTTCCCAACGCAACTTCAACAGTTTTTAATGCAAGTGAACTTTGGGGTGGTGTTCAACATTCCAAATTCATGGTCGTTGACCGACAGAGATTTTTTGTTGGTAGTCAAAACTGGGATTGGCGTGCACTGGATCATATCAGAGAGTTGGGTGTGGTTGTTGATCACCCTGAACTTGCAAACTCTGTTGCAGCAATCTTTGACTACGATTCTTCAAACGGAAACATCAGCACTGTTTGTCAGTCAGGGCCATTTGAATTGCAACACAACAACGCAACCGTTGAAGTCTCCGTTGCAGCAAGCCCACCTGCTGGCCTGCCTGAGGGCATCCCACATGACCTGCCAATTCTGATTGAGATGATGGACAATGCAAAAAGCTCTATCAGAATTCAGCTTCTGTCATACAACCCGAGTAACTACGATAAAACTCTCTGGAATGATCTGGACTCAGCAATTAGAAATGCAGCTGAGCGTGGGGTCGCAGTTCAGATGATTCTGTCCAACTGGTCTAAAATTCATTACAAACTCAAGCACATCAAGAATCTGGCTGACGTTGATGGAGTTACAATAAAATTCACCAATATTCCTGAGTGGAGTGGCGGCTTTATCTCCTATGCCAGAGTTGAACATCCAAAATACATGACTGTTGATGGTAACAGGAGCTGGGTTGGAACTTCCAACTGGTCAGAAGGATATTTTACCGACTCACGCAATGTCTCGGTTTTTGTCTCTGGCAATTCTTTTGCATCGGAACTTGAAACATTTTTTGCATCTGGCTGGAATGGACCTTATGCTGAATTAGTGGAGCGAAATACAGACTATCAACCACCAAGGAAAAAATAGTGGACCTCTCAAAATATAGCCGGGAAGAGCTTGAACAATGGCTGAACGATGCAGCGAAACTCTGGCTCGCACATGATGGCCTGTGGTTTCAATCGATAGAAAAAAAGCGTGATATGGAAGAAGCTATTGAGCATGATACAAATGCCTGGGCCCGATTCTCACCTATTGAAGCTAAAAGAATCATGAATCGGTTGAATATTCAGCCTGGTGGTGGAATACAAGCCTTGAGAAAATGTCTTTTTGCAAGACTTTACACATTGCTGAATGACCAGGAACTTGTTGAAGAAAGCGATACTCATCTGGTTTTTCAGATGTCGACATGCAGAGTACAGGATGCCCGCAAGCGCTATGGCCTTAATGACTTTCCATGTAAACCGGTTGGTCTGGTTGAGTATCAGACATTTGCAGAAACAGTTGATCCCAGAATTAAAGTGAACTGCATCGCCTGCCCACCCGATGAACACCCCGACAACTGGTACTGTAAATGGGAATTCAAGTTGGAGGAAATCAGTGAATAAACTTCCAGTTTCATTAAAAAAACAAGATACAGCCCTGGTAATTGTTGATATTCAGGAGCTTTTCAGGACTCTGATCTACGACATGAAAAATGTTATAGCCAATAGCTCTCGGCTGGTTCGATTTTGTGATCGACTTGAAATTCCGGTTATTTTCAGTGAGCATTACAGCAAAGCTTTTGGTGCGACAGTAAAAGAGATATCGGAGATTGCTCATCAATATAAACCAGTCGAAAAAATATCATTTTCATGTGCTGGAGACTCCGGATTTATCTCCAAACTGGAAAGCACCAAAAGAAAACAGATAATCCTGTGTGGCTTGGAAACTCATGTCTGTGTTTATCAAACTGCTAGAGATTTGTTGCAAAAAGGATATCAGATCAGCATTGCTGCGGATGCAATCAGCTCAAGGAATGTAAGTAACAGGAACCTTGGTCTGGCCTATATGCGCGACCTTGGAGTTCAGGTAATGACAGCTGAAATGATAATGTTCGAAATCCTGAAAATTGCCAAAACTGCCGACTTTGAGCTTGTCAGCGACATTCTTAAGGAGAACCCTCAGCAGGGCCGTTGATAATTGTCAATTCAATACGCCTGTTAAGTGCTTTGCCTTCTTCGGTATCGTTGACAGCAATTGGCCTGTCCGGCCCAACCCCAATAGCCACTGCTTCCCTGCCAACAGTCGCTTTTCTTTGAGCAAGAGCTTTGAGAACTGCATCGGCACGACGTTGTGAAACAAGCATATTTCCCTGCCTGGAGCCTGTATTATCTGTGTGACCTTCTACTTTTATCATTGATGCCGGATAGAGAGCTGTTGCTGCTGCGAGCCGATCTAGCAGATCACTGTGCCGTGATGCAATCCAGGCGCTTCCGGACTCAAACGTGAGCCCAATCACTCTGATTTTAACATCACCACTGGATAAAAACATTACTTCTGCTTCGTCGGCAGAAAACAGTGCTGCAACTGAGTCACGAGCAGCCGCAATTGCATCTTTCTTCTGCAAATCGTCTTCTACGCCAGCTCGAATTACTTCCGATTTCGATAAATCAGCTTCAGCAGATCCAGCTCGAAGTTCCATGCCCCAAAGCGTTTGTCGAAGCTCTGAAAGTTCATTCTGCAACTTTGTGATGGTTAGATCTTTAGTGGTACTGCCAACCCCTGCAGATAGCCGTAATTGACTATTTTCATATTCGAGTTTTGCCATCTTAACTTTTTGATCTTTGTAACTTGCGCTCAACAGATCTATGAGTCCCCTGCCAGCAGCAGACCCACTCAATGATGGATCCAAAGTAACACCGGATAACAAACCAATATTGGCAATCAACCTGTCATACCTGTTCACAGCCTCTTCCCAGCCGTGTTTATATTGTCTTAAATCTCTGATATATTCTGCACCGTGATAATATCGAGATGCTGCTACTTCTGCTTTGTTGATTTTCTCTGCGTATAGACCTGTGCGTGCAGCCACGGGATTACTGGTAATAGCAATAACAGCCTGGTTAAAAAACTCCATAGCTTGATCGCGAATTACCGGGGCATGCCTTTTGCCGCCAATATCATCAGCTGCTGCAATACCAATTTGTGCATGAACAAGCAAAGTGTCTGCAAGAGTGAAAACTGGATCTTTTGCAAAAACAGTAGTGGCCATAATCAACATCAGAAGCAGTATCTTTTTCATTATTCAGCAGCTCCAATAGTCACAGTCACATCATCGGCCCAATATTTGCCATAGTTCATATTGAACAGAAAATAACTGATTTTTTCCGGATTTTCCCCTTCTTCAAACTGATGTGTCAAAGTCAAAGGTTTCCAGTCAGATGTTCTACATATCAGAGGATCGTGGGTTCGAACAACATTCGCTTTGCCGTCTGGCATAACAATAATCATTTCAAGAACCAGGTAGCTACTCAACATTTCGGTTTTAAGATGAACCTTACAATCCACCTGTTTGCCTGCTACGTCCGGGTTATCAATATCTAGCAGTAACGACCTGCCTTTACCCTGAAATTCTCCCACCAGGGATCCATTGCCGTCAAACGAAACATCGGCGACAAATTCCAGGTTTTCGTCATGGCTGTCATCAGCTGATGTTATTGGCATTTCGAGCAGTACTTTCGGCCCAGAGTCAAAACACCCGACAAAGACAACTAGCAGTGAAATAAGAAACAACTTGTACAAGAGAACAATCTCCTTATCATTTAAGAACGACATAATAATTCAGGTTAACACATGATTTGAGTTGTGCCACCTGATTTTAACCAGCAGGAAAAATAAATTATCCAAAATGCTGTGTGTTTGTAACACATAATGAATCGATTAGTTCTCATCAACAACTACCGCTCATTATGGAATCTCAGACAAACAGTGGAAACTGTTGGGTGTTTTGAGAGACGGGCAATAAAAAGCCCCCACTCTATTGAGCAGGGGCTCATTTAACAAACTATCAGACTACCCTTTGGACGCTTCTTCAGCTGCACCCATTTGTGCACCTTTTTTCGCTAACAAGTAGCAACCAAGTCCAAGCAGAACATACATCGCAAATCCAATACCCTGTCCCATCGCACCTTCATACCAGGCAATATGGGCGCCTTCGGTGAGGAACATTCCACCACCTGAGCTGGATTCTTTCATTATGAATTCTTTACCAATACTCAGATGTTGAATTGGGCCACCTAAGGCTGGCTGACGCAGGATAGCAGTAATGATACCGAATATAGCAGCACCTGCCATCAGACCAGAGGCAATAAGTATGCCCTGACCTTGACGAGCTTCTTTTTCTTTCTCGTCCTTACCTGTTTTACCAACAAGCCAGGCAACAAATGCACCAAACAGTACTGGTAAGTTAATTGAGATTGGAAGGTACATACCAAGTGCAAATGCAAGCATAGGAATGCCTGCCATGTAGAGAACGATTGCAACAATTCCACCAAGACCATAGAGCAACCATGGCTGGTTGGCAGGGTCTTCAAGCAATCCCTTGGAAACAGCGGCAATCATATTTGCCTGAGGTGCAGGAAGAACTTCAGTGTTACTGATCATCTCTCCAGCTTCATTTTCAATCAGGAAGTGGTATCCACTGTCCATAATTGGAATAACAAAAGCAACTACAAGAGCTGCCAGTGCCAGACCGAGGAATTTCCATCGCTGCTGGCTTTGTGGTGTTGAACCCAACCAGTAACCAATTTTGAAGTCACTAATCAAGGCACCGGAAGTTGAAAGAGCAGTACATACTGCACAGCCAACAATAAGGGCAATCAACATTCCAGCTTTACCTGTAAGTCCAGCTCCAACCAGGGCCAGAATTGTTAATACAACAGTAATCAGAGTCATACCTGATACCGGATTTACACCAACAATTGCAATTGCCTGAGCAGCAACAGGAGTGAAAAGGAAACTCAAAGCAAAACCAACCAGAGATCCTATTACTCCAAATTTCAGAACTTCGCCAAACGACAAATTATCGCCAGCCAACATTCCAACAACAACAAACAACAGTGCCATCAGAATAACTGAACTAATTTGAATCAATATGACGTGTTTTGGGTCCATATCGATTTCTGTTCGAGGCAAATTGTTTGTAGAGTGGTCGCCCTTAAGGCCCTTAAAGCCCAGAGACAATGAACCAAGAATGATTCCACCCATACGGATGATACCGATGATACCGGAAACAGCAATTGCACCAATACCGATAGGTTTAACAAAAGCACTAAAAATTGCACCGGAGTCCATTTGAGCTATGTGATAAACCTGACCTGCATAAGCAAAATCTGGGATTTGATTTCCAAAGAAATAAATCAGAGGAATCAAAACCATATAAGCCAAAACTGATCCACCAGCAATAATTGCTGCATAACGGATACCAATGATATAGCCAAGACCAAACAGAGCGGCAATACCATTCATCGATGCTTCAAAGCGTAATTCAGCCATCTTCTCACCCACGCCACCAAGCAATGTCTTGGTAGTCATCATTGGATTCCAGAGATGGAAAGTTTCAATCATAAAGTCAAAAGCTGCACCGATACCAAAAGCAGACAGCAATATTTTACCAGAGCTTTCGCTTGAAGATTCACCAGAAACCAGAATCTCATTGATTGCTGTAGCTTCCGGGAAAGGCAAGTCGCCGTGCAAATCCTTCACAAAATATTTACGTAGAGGAATAATCAGCACTACACCCAGCGTTCCACCAATAAAGCATGACAGGAAAATCTGCCACCAGGTAACTTCAACCTGATTGATGTACAAGGCTGGAATAATAAATGCAGCTCCCGCAGCAACAACTCCGGCAGCCTGACCAATTGACTGGACAATTACATTTTCCAGAATTGTGCTTTTGATTTTTTTCCTGCTACCAAAGAAAATTGCCAGGATAGCAATTGGAATTGATGCCTCAATAGCATTACCAGCACGCAACGCCATGTAGATACATGCAGCAGAAAATACAAGCACCATCAACAGACCAGTAACGACCGACCAGGTTGTTACTTCTGATCTGCTGTCCGATGCAGAAATCATCGGCTCATACACTTCACCCGGCGCAAGTTTGCGATACGCATTCTTGGGCAGACCTGATGATTTAGGATTATCCATCTAGAAACCTCCAGACAACTGATTATTGTAGCCGTCGACCTTCTGCCGACGAACCGACATAAAGTAGCACAATCAACAGGGTTTTAACAAGACTTGCCTTCAACTCATCTATCCGATACTTTTCAGAAACGAAATAATTTGCACATCTTCCACAGGAGAATTAGAGATGCTACAACGCAGTAATGGTTCAAAATTCCCTTCACTGACTGATCGATTTGTAAAATATGCCAAAGTCATGACTCAGGCCGATGAAAATTCAGAGTCCTACCCTTCCTCAGCCTGCCAGCTTGATTTGGCTCGTATGCTGGTTGCTGACCTGCAGGAACTTGGTATAGATAACGCCTCTGTGGACAAATACGGCTATGTGACAGCATCTATTCCAGCTAATGATCCAGCTTTTGAAAATGTACCTGTGATTGCTTTTATGGCTCATATGGATACATACCCTGAAGTTTCAGGTGAAAATGTAGTGCCAACTTTCCACGAGAATTATCAAGGCGGCGATATCGCTTTGCCAAATGATGGTGTTGTTATCAAAGCCAGCGAAAACCCATATCTGGCTGAATGTATCGGCGAGACAATTATTACTGCCGACGGAACAACCCTTCTGGGAGCGGACGATAAAGCTGGAGTCGCTGAAATAATGGAAGCAATGACCCGCATCATTGAAAACCCTGAATTCAAACATGGGCCATTCAAAATTGCATTCACTCCAGATGAAGAGGTTGGGGCTGGTGTAAAATACTTCGATGTTGAAGGCTTTGGTGCAACTGTTGCCTATACCATGGACGGTGGCGAACGCGGAAGCATTGAAAATGAGACTTATTGCGCTGATAGTGCGATTGTTAAATTCATTGGCCGTGACATCCACCCGGGCTATGCCAAGGATATTATGGTCCCATCGATTAAAGTTGCTGGTGAGTTCTTGTCTATGTTGCCAAGAGATCTTGCTCCTGAAACCACTTGCGGTATGCAGGGCTACCTGCACCCTATCAGCATCACTGGTAATACATCATCAACAGAAATTGCGGTTCTGTTGCGTGACTTTGATGTCGATGAGCTTGGCCCGAAAGCTGAACTGGTTAAAAAAATTGCCAATGCAGCTTGTGAAAAGTGGCCTGGCAGCAGTGTTGAAGTTGAGATTAAGCAATACTATCGGAATATGAAGTACGATCTGGCTAAAGAGCCTCGTGCAATTGATTATGCCATGGAAGCTGTAAAGCGTACCGGAATTGAGCCTTCTTTGGGATCGATTCGTGGAGGCACCGATGGTTCAAACTTGTCTGCACAAGGCCTGCCAACTCCAAACATTTTCACTGGTGAAATGAGCTTCCACTCACTGACCGAGTGGATTTGTGAGAAGGATATGGAACTTGCTACTCAGACAATTTTGCAGTTACTTACTGTTTGGGCGGAAAAAGAAGGAAATTAACGGGAACTTGCAAGTGGAACAGTTCTATAATATACTGTTTTACTAGGTTTTTAAAAACAAACGCTGGCATTGCTGGCACGAAAGGGAAACAAAATGAAAAAATTGACTATTCTACTGGCTGTAATGGCTGTCGTTCTACTTGCTTCAGGAGCTGTTTTTGCTGAAGAGCCTAAAAAGGGTTGTGAAGACAAATGCAAAACTGAAACACTCAGCAGAGGTTGCGAAACTAGTGGAACTTGCAGCAACTTGTTCTCTTCCAGTGAGATTAAAGAGTTTCGTACCAAGTGCAAAGAAAAGAAAGAAGTACCTGCTCCTCCTTGTCCAAGCGAAGCCAAAAAATCTGGTTGCGCAAGCAAATGTGGATCAGACGCTAAAACTAAAAAAGGTTGTTCCGGTAAATAATATTGCTGAGCAAATAAAAGCCGCTCCGAGAAAAATCGGAGCGGCTTTTTTTATTATTTTACTTCAAATTTGAATTTGTCTTCGTTGAATTCAGTTCTAAGTCCTATACCAAGCATTGCTGCGGATTGTTTATAAGAGTTCTCCAGGTCATATCGATATGGTTCAAGCTCAGTTAACATTTCAGATGGCAATCCGTCCTGCCATGGGGTGCGGCTGGAGTCTTTTTTCATCGATTCAATTTCTTTTGACAGCTCGCCATACAGCAAATCACTTTCAGACAACTGCCCCAACTGACATTCAAGTTGTAGTATCAGATTATCACTTGTGACGCTGCGGTAGTGAACCACATCGCTTTCAAAGTCCATTTCCTCCAGATCTTCGGCAGACTCAAGATTCAACCAAGACTTATAAGCGATTATATAAATATAACTGTATTCACCCGGCGACATATCCAAGGAAAGTTGTGCTGAATTTCTAACAGCCATGTAGTCACCAGTAGTGGCTGCAAATCCAATTGCTGATTTTGCCAGATCAACTACATCGCCAAATGATTTGTCTTCAGAAGAGTCAGCATCTTCCAGTTTTTGCCACTGTTCAGCAAGTACTGCACCTGGTACTGAAAGCGAATCCTGAATTGTCAGAAAGACTTCAATCCTGTGGCTTGTAATCACACCGTCTGCTGGTGGGCAGTAATTTTCAATTTCACCATATCGAGCAACAAGTTCCTCTTGCATGTCCTCTACTACTTCAAACCCGGCAAACTGATCCTTGAACATCTTGCCAACAAAAGCACCGCCAATAACCAGCACAAGAATTACAGTTACACATCCAACTCCACATCCTATAAACCAATTTCTTTTAGCAGACATTGACACCCCTCCGTTTTGTTGCGATTATCACAAACTGTGGCTAGATTACTCATACACAATCTCATATTACGGTTCACTTGAACAGGAGTTTCACAGAATGAGCGATGCAATTCAACTAACCGGCGACAATTTCGAGTCAGAAGTCTTAAAGAGCGATATACCTGTTTTGGTCGATTTTTGGGCCCCTTGGTGCGGTCCTTGTAAAATGCTAATCCCAACAATCGATGCACTTGTTTCCGAATTTGCAGGTCGAGCAAAAATTGCTAAAATGAATGTTGATGACAACGGTGAACTCGCTGGGCAATTTGGCATACGCAGTATCCCTACTTTGATAATTTTCAAAGATGGCGAAGCTGTTTCCACCATGATTGGTGTTAAGAGTCAGCAGGAACTAACTGACGAGATTGAAAAAGTACTTTAGAAAGGCACTTGATGGCAGGCTTGATTGACAAGGCTAAAAAACTGTTCGGCAATAATGACAAGATGAATAACATCGTTTTTATTGTTTTTGACAGTTGTAGATTCGATGCTTACATGGCAGCCAACACTCCCAACCTTGACCGGATTGGTATTGCTGAAAAGCGGTATAGCTACGCAAGCTGGACCAGCCCAAGTCACTACACATTCCTGATGGGCATGGTACCGCACAACAGCCCCAAAGGCGTTTTTGCCAGCAATGTCTATCGTGAAGAATTTGCTGCTTGGGGTGACAGGATTAATCTGCCAGCAGTTGAATTTGGAAAGTTTGTGCCGCAGTTGTCACTGCCACACTTCCTGAAAGAACAAGGCTACTGGACTGAGGGTTGGGTCAGCCTGCCAGTACTTAACCCTATGACCAATATGTCGGCAAACTTCGACAAATACGAACTCGCTCCAAGTCATAATGACCTGCGCGAGATCTTTAATAAACTGCAATTCCGTGACGATCAACCATCGTTCTTTTTTATAAATACAGGTGAAACCCATTACCCGTACCTGCTGCCTGGTGAGACTGGTGAGGATCTG
>JAAESD010000036.1 GCA_024229695.1 bacterium | reverse complement strand
TGGTCTCTCAAAAGTTTGGCTTCATACGAGGCATTAGGATCCCAGATCAGCTGCCATTTTTTCTTTTTAGAGGAGTGGCAATAAAGGTTTGTTTCTGCTATTTTACCTCGACGACAATAGGTTACAACCACAAGGCGATCATTAGGAATGAGTTTTTGCAAATCAATTGGCTTACGAAGTCGAAAACCCTGAGCAGCAATTAGTTCATCGCCAACAACAAGTCCTGCATCTCGAGCTGCACTACCATTCTCAACTCGCGTAATCTCAACAAGAGAATTATTAACGACAACAGTCAAGCCAAGATTGCTTTGAGCTTCATTAGATCTTTCAAGTACAAGACCAATCTCATTGATCACTGCATCAATAGGTAGAAGGCCTGGTGTGTCTAGCCATAAAGCAAGTTCGTCAGCCAAATCATGACTGATCTTGGCTATTTCTGCCTGGATATCATGGCGTGAATAGCCACGTCTAGTGATTCCAAATTTACGCCAAAGTTGTCTTAATACATTTGCCAATGATGAATTGACAAGCCGTAATC
>JAAESD010000035.1 GCA_024229695.1 bacterium | reverse complement strand
TGTATCGATGACGATGAACGGTGCTGTGCTTCCAATCCTGGCCCTTTACATTGTTGTAGCAGAAGAGCAGGGTGTGCCGCTGGAAAAACTGAGTGGCACAATCCAGAATGATATTTTAAAAGAGTTCATGGTTCGAAATACTTACATCTATCCGCCAGAATCCAGTATGCGGATTATTGGTGATATTTTTGCATATACGTCCAAGAATATGCCTAAGTATAACTCAATCTCTATCTCCGGATATCACATGCAGGAAGCAGGAGCTACTGCTGATCTTGAGTTGGCATATACTTTGGCAGATGGTGTGGAATATATCAGAACAGGAATTAAAGCTGGGTTGACTGTTGATCAGTTTGCGCCAAGACTTTCATTTTTCTGGGCTGTTGGTATGAATCCCTTCATGGAAATTGCCAAGTTGCGTGCAGGTAGACTGCTGTGGGCAAAGCTGGTTAAACAGTTCAACCCAAGTAATCCAAAAAGTATGTCATTGAGAACTCACAGTCAGACTTCAGGTTGGAGTCTAACTGCTCAGGACTTGTTCAATAATGTTGGCAGAACTTGTGTTGAGGCGATGGCCGCAACTCAGGGACATACTCAGTCTCTACACACAAACTCACTGGATGAAGCACTTGCTTTGCCTACCGATTTTTCTGCTCGCATCGCGCGAAATACTCAGCTGATGTTGCAACAGGAAACAGACACTTGCAGCTCTGTTGATCCATGGGGAGGCAGTTTCTATGTTGAAAAGCTTACTCATGATCTGGCAGAAAGAGCATGGAAGCATATCACTGAAGTTGAAGAACTTGGAGGCATGGCAAAGGCAATTGAATCGGGAATTCCAAAGTTGAGGATTGAAGAGGCATCGGCCAGAACGCAAGCCAGGATTGACTCAGGCAGACAGACTGTTGTTGGAGTAAATAAATATAAACTCTCTGAAGAAGAACACATCGATGTTCTGAAAGTTGATAACAGTAATGTCAGAAAAAGTCAGTTGGCAAGGCTACAGAAATTGCGTAGTGAAAGAGATGAGTCTGAAGTAACTGCTGCTTTGGGAAGACTGACTGATGCAGCATCGGGTACTGAGAACTTGTTGGAACTTTCCGTGCAAGCTGCACGAGTTCGTGCTACAGTGGGCGAAATCAGTGATGCGCTTGAGAAAGTATTTGGTCGTCACAAAGCTTCAATCAATACTGTGTCGGGAGTTTATAATTCAGAGATGAATGACAATATAAAAATTAATGATGTCAGAGAAAAGGTTGAGGCGTTTGCTGAAAAGCAGGGCCGCAGACCAAGAATTCTTGTCGCAAAAATGGGGCAGGACGGACATGATCGCGGGCAGAAAGTTATAGCCACTGCGTTTGCTGATATTGGATTTGATGTGGATGTCGGACCGTTGTTTCAGACTCCCGAAGAGACTGCAAAACAGGCATCGGAAAACGATGTTCATATAGTTGGCGTCAGTTCTCTGGCTGCCGGTCACCTGACTCTGGTTCCTGCATTGCGTGATGAATTGGCCAAAGTTGGCAGGCCTGATATTCTGATTGTTGTAGGCGGAGTGATTCCACCTGACGATCATCAGACGTTGCTTGACGCTGGAGCTGCTGCAATATTCCCACCTGGGACTGTTATTGGTGAAGCTGCTCTGGAACTGATGGAGAAGTTGGATAAATGACATTAGAACAGCTAGTTACAGGTATTCGCTCAGGTAATAGATCAACTCTTGGCAGAGCTTTGACGCTTGTTGAGAGTGGTTTACCTGCCGACAAGGAACTTGCTGCTGAACTTCTGAATGAACTTGCATCGGATTGCGGTCAATCAATACGGATTGGAATTACCGGAGTTCCTGGTGCTGGCAAGAGTACATTCATTGATGCTTTCGGATCGATGTTAACTGCCGCTGGTCACAAGGTAGCAGTGCTGGCTGTTGACCCATCGAGTACTATTTCTGGTGGTTCAATTCTGGGTGACAAAACCAGAATGGAACAGCTTGCTGTCGATGAAAATGCATTCATCAGACCAAGCCCAAGCTCTGGAACATTGGGTGGAGTTGCACGCAGAACTCGCGAGGGAATGTTGCTGTGCGAAGCCGCGGGTTATGATGTTGTACTGATAGAAACTGTCGGCATAGGTCAGAGTGAAACTGTAGCTGCCGGCATGGTTGATTTTTTTATGGCTCTGATGATTACAGGTGCAGGCGATCAGTTGCAGGGAATCAAGCGCGGGTTGATGGAACTTGTAGATATGGTTGTTATCAATAAAGCCGATGGCGATAATCTGCAAAAGGCCAACCTGGCCGCTTCTGAATACAAACAGGCGTTGCATTATCTGTCCAGTTCAACCGAGGTACCAGTTTTAACGTGCAGTGCACTTCAACGAACTGGGCTTGAACAGGTTTGGGAAAAAATCAGTGAACACAATAAATTGAACATAGATTCTGGTGCGCTGGAAAACAAGCGCAAGCAGCAACAGTTGAAATGGATGTGGGACATTGTCGATGCAGGGCTACTGGATGAATTGAGAAATAATTCTACTGTTAAACAGCTTCTGCCTGAGCTTGAAGAAAAAGTTCTCTCCGGTTCACTTTCCGCAACAGCAGCAGCTAGAGTTTTACTACGCTCCTGGACTGACCACTAGCATAGCACCCATCAATAACTTCCAAAGATTTTAAACCATCAAGCGATGTCACCGGTGGTGGGCAGTACCCAAGTGCACAGTTCAACCACGACTCCAGAACTCCAGGAAGAGTTGGAGCAGAAGCATCGATATCAAAGTTTTCAACATCACTGCCAATCTTCAGAGTAATTCCACCATACAGATAATCAGCTTCAAGTGAGCCTTTTGTGCCAACTGCTTCAAGCAGACAAGTCCGGCTTTGAGTGTATTTACTGACTTCCATTGAGACTTTACAGCCATCGTCAAGAGTTGCACGAGTGAGAAAAAAATCTTCAACAACAGGGTTTTGAATGTTGTCCTGCCAGTGATCAACGTCGATGAATTCTTTGTCGGTTAAAAACCTCACTGTGTCAATCATATGGACACCAGTCAGCAAGACCGATCCGCCTACTGTAACAGATTTATCTCTTTGCCATGCCAGGGTAGTTGGTTCCAGCCTTTGGACAACTCGGATGTGATGAACTTCGCCAAGTCTTTCCCAAAGCAGTGCAGCTTGTTGCAGGACCGGGTTCCAGCGTAGTGTCTGAGCAAGCATTAATGGAATCGGTGAGCCTGAGTTTTCAGCATGAAGGAGTTTAGCTTCAGGCAGAGTCCCGGTAAATGGTTTTTCAATCAGCAGCGGCTTGCCGGAATCGAGAACCATTTTCCCAAGTTCAAAATGTGACGATGGAGGAGTGCAGACTATTACAGCATCTACTTTTTCAATCAGTTCAGCAGGATTTGTTGTAAAATCACAATCAATCTCCTGAGCATTGGCTTCTGCATTTTCAGCATTCCGATTGCACAGCATCACAGGTTCCATACCTGGGACATCGTTCTTTGCATGCCGCAAATATCTCATCCCGTGAGTGCCGGCGCCGATCAAACCAATTCGTAAAGTCACAAAGTTCTCCTTTTTTTCATCATAACCGTTTTTGGGTACAATTCCAGCATGAACTGTTTCCTGTATCCTATAATTAATCTCCCGGAATTGGAGCAACCATGCTTCAAATTGTATTGACCCTCTTGTTTTGCCTCGTGGCGCAGGCAATTCCAGCACATCCGTATTTAACAGAATTTCTGGCCGATCCTGCATCGGACTGGGATGGAAATGGTGAAGTGGAAACCACAGGCGACGAATGGGTTGAAGTCTGTAATCCAACGGAGACAGCTCTGGATCTTTCAGGCTATTTTCTGAAAGATGCACTAGGCGATGGAGTTCATATGGAACTCTTTGGATTGCTCGCTGCTGGAGAGTGTGCGGTGTTCTATGGGAGTGACGCTATCAGTTGGCAGCAAGCCAATGGAGTTACAACAAATGCACTGAGTCTGAACAACTCAGGAGATACAATCATGTTGTTATATGCAGAGGAGGTGATAGATCTTGTAACTTATACCACTCATGTGGGTGAGGATGATCGATCGATGGCATTCTATCTGCCAGAAGGAGAGTGGGTACTTTGTGATGGGCTAAATCTTTATGGAGGAAGTCTGGAGCCAAGCTCCACCGGATGTGAACCAACACCGGGGGAGCCAAATAGCTGTGATGGACTTGTTCCCAATGAGCAGGCAAGCTTTGGACACGTGAAGCAGCTGTATCGATAGTTGAAATGTGAAACAGGGACGATAGTGAGGTGTCGTTCCTGTTTTGCTACTTGCAATAAATAAAGAAAGGATATACAATGGATATACATAACAACTCAACCAGGAGATCAGATATGTTGTCCAAAATCCAAAAATGGGGAAACAGCCAGGGAATCAGAATACCTAAAGGGATTCTTGAGGACTCAAAAATCGAGATCGGTGAAGATGTAGATATTTCAATAAAAGACGGCACAATAGTTATCAAACCAGTAAAGAAAATACGTGGCAGATATGACCTGAAAGAACTTGTCGCCAAAATGCCCCAAAACCATACGCCACATGAAGAAGATTGGGGAGATCCAGAAGGTCAGGAGGTATGACAATGCCGAGATACGTTCCAGAAAAAGGTGATTTTGTCATTGCCTCATTCACTCCACAATCTGGTCATGAACAGAGAGGCAGGCGGCCGGCAATTGTGGTAAGCAACAAGCTTTTCAACAAAGCAACTGGTATGACAATAGTTTGCCCGGTGACAAATGCAGAAAGGTATTCACCGTTTCATGTGCCTGTTGTAGATGCAGTATCGCTGTCAGGAAAAATTATGGTTGAACAGGTCAAGTCTATCGATTTTAAAAGTAGAAAAATGCAGTTTGTCGAAAAAGCAACATCGGAAGTTCTGGATGAGGTGCTTGGTATTTTGGATGCGTGTATTTATTGAGAAACTTCAAAATAACCCACTTCCTTCACAGTTTAACTTGATTTCTGTACCTGATTTATTATATTTATATCATCTCCCAGAAATGTGATAAGACTATGTCAGACAACAATATCCAAAAGAGTCAATCCGCCAAAAAAGCTCACCAAAAACTAGTGACATTACTTGAAAAAATACGCAAATATGAGCACTCAGCTCTGCTTGTTTTTTCAGAAATTATGCATAGGAAATTGTATGAAGAACTTGGTTATTCTTCCATGCTGAACTACGCAAAAGACGCATTAGGTATGTCCAGGACAAAAGCATTTTATTACATCAGCATTACCAAAAGCCTGGAGAATTTGCCTAAAACAAAAACGGCAGTTGAGAAAGGCGAAATTGAGTGGACAAAAGTCAGAGAGGTTACAAAAGTTGCCACTGCTGACACGGAAGATCAGTGGTTAGCAGAAGCAAAAAAGTCTAGCCGGAGAGATTTTGTTAAGAAGACAAAACAGGCCAGGCAGTTTGCCCTTGAAAAATCAAAACATCAGCCAAGTTTAATTGAATCGCCTCAAGTTATTCATGCTGAACCAAAAATAAGTAAATCATTTTCATTTCCTATAGAACAGATGGAACGTTTTAATGTACTACTTGAGAAGCTTCGTAAAATAGGTGAAACCGGTACAAATGAAGAACTCCTGATCAAAGCTCTTGAACTTATGACTGTAGAAAAGTCCACCCGGGTGGACTCTTCGCCATCTACTCAGATTGTCATAAAGCATTGCCCTGAATGCGGAAAAGCTGAAAC
>JAAESD010000034.1 GCA_024229695.1 bacterium | reverse complement strand
TGTGCCCCATCTTCAGCAATATCAAGGACACAGCCCTGTGTTTCTAAAAGCTTTTTGACTACCAGTTGATTAATGCTGTTGTCCTCTGCCAATAAAATCCGCATCCCTTTGATATTGATCCCATGATGCATATCTTTTGGATCGGTCTGATCATCATCTTGTGATAACACATTATTAATCAGACGCGGGAAATCACTCGATAGCAGAGGCTTCTCTGCAATAAAAGTAAAGTTGGGATGCCAATGTTCGTGGTTCAATGTCAAGAAGGTGGCGCTGTGAATAAAAATACAAGCAGGTAAGTCCTTCATTGCTTCTAACTGTGCTAACAAGCGATTCACATCACCATGGATTGAGGCAAGATCAAATAAAATAAAATCTAAGTTCGCTGTGCTGTTAATGATCTCAAGGGCTTTTGTTGTCTGCTTTGTATGTAACATGCTAATACCTCTCTGGCGCAGACCGCTGAGAGCGATTTCAGCATAAATACTATTATCTTCTACCAATAAACCCTGAAGATGATCCATTTTTTGCGTGAGTGGCTGAGGGCTAATGTTCAATTCCCCTGCAATTAATGGCAGTGTTAAGGTGAATGCACTGCCAATGTTTGTTTGCGATGTTGCTGTTAAGTCTCCATCCATAAGTTGTGCTAATTGTTTACTGATCGTCAATCCAAGCCCTGTCCCTCCATACTGTCTATTGGTGCTACTGCTGGCTTGTGAAAAGGCTTTGAAAAGCTTTGGAATCGCTTCTGATGAAATACCTATACCGCTGTCCTCAACACAAATTTCTAAATTGTTCTCAGAAGACAGTTTCAGTGTG
>JAAESD010000033.1 GCA_024229695.1 bacterium | reverse complement strand
TGGAATAATTGAATTATATGTGACTATATATAGCTACCTGAAAAGGGTTTTAATCTCTCCCCAACTTTTCTCTTCATTCGCTACAGGTCCATTATAATTTATACTTGCAACCCATGAGGGCAAACAAGGTGGCATGGAGCAATTCACTGGAGGTCGAAGGGAAATTATTTCACCCAGACTGACATAGTACATATCAGTAATTCCGCTGCCATATAAATAATCAACACAAAGGCCAATGGGTTGCTCATCTGAAATTGGTATATAAATATCAGCCAATACAATTGCAGTAGAGTAAGGCAAAGGCATTGGATAAGTCACATCAAATTGTTGCACATTACTAGTAACGTTATTGTAAGTATTTACTCCATCTCCCCGTATTGTAGAATAAATTGGCACCCCGTAAGTCATCACACGGCAACCCCATGCTTCAATACCATAAGTTGAGCTAATTCGTGTTGCTATGAGGTATGCGTGAACCGTAGTGGGAGCCGTGGCATATAGAACATTTTCAATTGCCCCCTCATCAAAATAAATTCCTAAAGAGTTAGGATCAGGCTCGGTTTGGCCTATTGCAGAGATACTTAAAGTCAAAAACAAGACACTAAAAACTAAGATTGTTGTTTTCTGGAATTTCATTTTTCTCTCCTTCAATAATTAATGGGATATATTCTCTCACAAATGATAGGCAATTGTCAACCAGCGGGATTATTTTGGCTTTTCAACGTCCCCTTTTTAACGTCCCTCGACCATATTTCTCAGCAAGTTTATCCATTACTCTATCAATTTTTTTATCTTCTTCTTTATCTTTGTCCTGAAACAGATTGCCTTGAATTGCCTGGTCTGAAAAACCGCTCACAGCCACTCCAACCAACCTAATTGACCTGCCCCCGCGCTTGAGTTTTGTGTCAAAAAGATCCCATGCAACATCGCGAATTTCTACGGTGCTATCTGTTGGCTCAGGCAACGATTTGGCACGAGTGTTGGTTGTAAAATCTGCAAAACGGGCTTTAAGTGTGATTGTTTTGCATTGCAAATCGGATCGACGTAACCGCCAGGCAACTTTGTCAGCGAGATTGGCAATTACATGCTTCAGCTCATCTGAATCGGAAATATCTTCAGCGAAAGTAACTTCATTGCCGATAGATTTTGCACTAGTGTCTGGAATTACCGGCCGGTCATCCTGCCCAACAGCAAGGGCTCGCAAGTGAGCAGCACGTTCAGTTCCGATTAGAATTTCCAGAGCAGTTGGTGAGTAAGCCAGCAGATTGGCAACGGTTTTCACCCCCGCGCCTGCCAGTACAGCATCACACTTTTTACCAACACCCCACAGCCTGCCAACTGGCAACCCGGCAAGTATCTCTTTCTCTTTACCCTTAGGAATTACAACAAATCCATCCGGTTTATCCATATCACTGGCAAGCTTAGCCAGAAACTTGTTATGTGAAATTCCTACCGATGCAACCAGCCCGGTCTCTTCCAGAATCTGGTCCTTGATTTTGCGTGCGATTGTTTCGGCATCGCCAAAAAGTTTCAAACAGCCTGTGACATCCAGAAATGCTTCGTCGAGACTCAGTGGCTCAACCAACGGTGTAAAACTGTCAAAAATGGAGCCAATCTGGTGGGAAACTTCTACATATCTGTCCATATTGCCACGCACAAAAATGCCGCCGGGACAAAGTTGTCTTGCCCGGGCGGCACTCATGGCGCTGAAAACGCCAAATTTTCTAGCTTCGTAACTTGCTGCTGAAACAACTCCTCGGCCTTCGGGAGTACCGCCAACAATGACCGGCTTCCCTCTATATTCAGGATTGTCCAGCTGCTCAACCGATGCAAAGAACGCGTCCATATCCAGATGGATTATGGATCGATCTTTCATCTTCTACTCCACAGTGATAGAGGCTTCTTCAAGAATCACTTTGTAGAAGTAACCTGCACCAAAATCTTTATCGATGGTAAGTGTTCCTGTTACCAGAGCAATATCGCCAGCTTTGGCCATATCAGCTGAAGTTACAGTCAGATCGTTGCTGCCTTCAACACCAGAACCATCGCGAAAATGCAACCAGTTGCGGTCCATAATATTTGCACTGGCTTTAACAACTTTTGCTCGCAGTGTAACTGTTTTCCCAGCCAATTCAGTTCTGTTTTCGATAATATGAGAAACAGTAAAGCCGCCGTCAGGAACTGAAATGCCATCGAAACTGAATTCAGATTTTGCTTCAGAAATATTTGCGTGGGCTTTTTCCACTTCCTGTGCAACAGCAGTTTCCATTTCACTACCAGGAGTTATGAAACCACTGATGAAATAGATTTCATCAAATGATTTATCCAGAGTTTTGCTGTGAAAAGAATTCATCAGCATTGGATTTGTGAGTTCATATTCGGTGCCGATTTCCAGCTCGGAAACTGGACCAGCAGCCCAAACTTCACTATCCAGAATTTGCATCAATGCATAAGTGTATCCACCTGAATCCATTGATTCCAAAACTGTTCCAACCAAACCTGCCGGTTTAGCAGTTTCTTGCTGATGCATTGCAACTGGTGGTTCACCTTCTGGTTTACTATTACAACCTGCAACCAGAGCCAGAACCATCAAAACTAAAATCATTTTCTGCATTTTATCCTCCTGAAAGGTGATTATTGTCTTTTGTTACAATAAAGTATGTTTCCTGAATTGCAAGTGAGTGTTACATTCTTTTGCATATTCGCAACAAGGAAACAGACGGAATGGGGATTTCATGCGCAGAATGATTAGAATCGGTAATGCAGGCGGCTATTGGGGCGACGATTTATCTGCTCTGAAAAGGCAACTAACCGGCGGCAAGCTGGACTATATAACTATCGATTTTCTGGCCGAAATCACCATGTCAATCCTTCAACAACAACAAAATCGTAACCCTGAGCTGGGCTATGCAGGCGATTTCCTGGGGCAACTTGAAGAATGTCTTCCTCTGATTGTTGAAAAGAATGTCCGCGTAATTACTAATGCTGGTGGCATAAACCCAATCGGTCTTGGTAAAAAGATTCGTACTCTTGCTAAAAAAATGGGTTACGACATGAAAGTTGGCGTTGTCTATGGAGATGATATTGTTGACTCACTGCCAGAACTTGAAAAAGCTGGTGAAAAGTTCACCAACATGGAAACCGGCGAGAACTTTGATGTTGCCCGCGATAAAGTAACAACTGCGAATATATATTTTGGCGCAGATCCTGTGGTCAAAGCACTGGATGAAGGATGTCAGATTATTGTTACCGGCCGAGTGACTGACACTGGTATTACCCTGGCACCAATGATTCACGAATTTGGATGGGCTTTCGATGACTGGGACAAGATTTCAGCAGGTATTATCGCTGGACACATTATTGAGTGTGGAACCCAGGGTGCTGGTGGCAATATCACTGACTGGGAAGATGTCCCCTCTTTCCATAATATGGGCTACCCAATTATCGAGATGAGCAAAGACGGTACATTTGTTGTTACGAAGCATAAAAAGACCGGTGGACTGGTTAATGAGAAATCGGTCAAAGAACAGCTGCTTTATGAGATGGGTGACCCGAACAGATATCTGGCTCCTGACGGCGTTGCCAGATTCGACACAATTCAGCTTACGGACCTGGGTAAAGACAGAGTTCGTATAAGCGGGATTAAAGGTGAACCAAGGCCTGAGACTTTAAAAATATCGATGGCATACAATGATGGTTTCAAAGCTTCCGGTTCAATACTTGTCTGCGGCCCTGATGTAGAGAAGAAAGCTGCTGCAATCAGCGATGCATTCTGGCATCGGTTGAATACAAAATTTGATGCAACTCACACAAGCCTGGTTGGCACTGGCAGTATCTGGCCCAAGTCAACTGGTATAACTAAACCAAATGAAGCGCTTTTAAGGTTTGGTGTGCGTGATAAGGACAAAAGTAAAGTTCATGAGTTCGGAATGCTGCTGCCGGCCCTGATTTTAAGTGGCCCAAGTGGGATGGCTGTAACTGGTGGTCGACCAAAACCTTCTCAGGTTGTTGCCTACTGGCCCGCATTGATTGACAGAAATCTTGTACTGCCAAAAGTTACAATTTTGCCAACAAGTGGTCGTCAGAAAAACTTCACAATCAAGCCTCCTGTTGTAAATCTGGAAAACAAAGCACCAAAGCCTGCACCATTGACACGGAAAATCAAGATTACTGGCAAAACCAAAAAAGTGTCACTCCGCACTTTGGCATATGCCCGCAGCGGAGACAAAGGTGATACCTGCAATGTAGGTGTACTGGCCAGGACTCCTGAAATCCACCAGTGGCTTATTGGTTATCTTACTGCAGCAAAGGTTAAACGCTTTTTTGACGGCATTGTGCTTGGTAAAGTCACCCGCCATGAGATGCCAAATCTCCATGCTTTGAACTTTTTACTTGAAGAAACACTGGGTGGCGGTGGTACAGTGTCATTGATGTTGGATCCGCAGGGTAAAACTTTATCCCAAGCTCTGCTGGAAATGGAAGTTAACGTTCCAATAAGGTTACTTAAAGTTTTATAAAATACTAAAGTCGTTCTTCTGTTTGACGAAAGAAGGAGCATGAAAACGACAACCTATTTCCACAGATCTTACAGAACTGCCGGCAAGGCAGGGGTTTTACACACCTTCTTGCTTTTTGTTCTGGTCATTGCTCTTGACGGAGCAATTCTCGCCTATCATCACGATTTACTCTTAAAATTCAGTTCCTTTGTGCAGAATATTTTGCTGCGCTGCGGAGTTGGTGCTGTAATTCTTGACTGGGCTTTTCTTCCAAAGGTAATCAAATCACTGCCGGTGATTGATTCGGTTTGCGTGTTCCCCACCAAATTCGTGTCATTGATAAACTTTGCGGCATCGGTGTTGATTATCGTATTGGTTCCCGGCTCCAAAATAATGCCGAGATCATTTGTGATCTA
>JAAESD010000032.1 GCA_024229695.1 bacterium | reverse complement strand
ACTGATGAAGTTGAAATAAAATTCCAAAGAACAGTCATTCTCAACTATGATGAGGGTGGAATGCTTGCTGATGACCTACGAGGTCAAAAATTTGCAAAAACATTCACTGTTACCTCTGCAGATCCTGGAGTAACTGAATTACGTGATAGAATTAACTATCAATTATCACAATTAGGCAGTTCTGCTTCTGTAACTGATGTACAAATTGATTATGATACAAAACTTACCGGTCGTAACTTAAACACCTCTATTGATTACAAAATTATCCTTACTCTTTCTATGACAAACCATGTACTTCGTGAATCATCTTCTGGACAATCTGGTCTAGTTGATATGAACTGGAGAGGATTAATGGTTCCAGGCGATGTATCTGTAAGCTCTAAAGGAATTTCAAATGAAATTAATCTACCAATCTCATTTATTCAAGACACTGCACCTTCATTATACTCTGCAATCTTAGGTACTGAAGCTGAAGGAATATTGAATAATCCAATCATGGATGCAAGTGGAATTAAAGCACAACCATTAGGTAACTGGCATTTCTTGTTTGACCCAACAGGAATTAACGTAGATGCATCACAATATGGATTGTCTGAAGAACTAGCAGGAACTGTTTGGTCATCTTACACAATGGGAGAAAGTAGTCTTAGAGAAGGCATTCAAACTGAAAAAGAATTTCAAGCATCATTTACAACTGACAAAACTTATGATTTAAGAACAATTGAATCTGCAGATTCAGCAAACATTTTCTTTGCAGGATTTGCAAACATTGACGTTTTAGATAGCACTGAAGTTGTTGGAGTTTATCCAGAAGCTCCTGAAGGCTTTGCAACAACATCCACTGGTGAATTTCCTGCAATGATTATTTATGGAATGGCAGGAATGGCAGCTATTGGCGGTGTTGCAGTCTTTATTGTTAGTGAAAAGAAACGTAAAGGTGACATGGGTGCAGGTCAAACAGGTATTGATCCTTCTGCACTAGTTGGTGCAGATACAAGTACCGGCTCTGGTGGTTACAAAACTAACAGAGGTGAAGCACATCTAAAGTCTGATGAATATCAACAACACAGAAGTGTTTATGAAGATCCACAAGTT
>JAAESD010000031.1 GCA_024229695.1 bacterium | reverse complement strand
AGTGCCTGCCGTGTAAGTCGTGTCAGTATCAGTAGATGTTACCCAAGCATAGTCTGTGCCTGTCCATTTTAACATTTGATTGTTTGTTGCACCACTTACATTTAAGTGTGTATCTACATCATTGTCATCATAGTGAGCCGTTACTGAAGTTAGATATCCTTGCGTTGAGTGGTCTCCCCAGCCAAACGCTGTGTCCCAATTTGTGTTATTATATCCTGCCGGTGTTCCACCTGCTTTCCATTTGAATGAAGTTGTACTGTGGTCATAATATAGAACCATGTCGTCTTCACTTGCACCTGCTGAAGCAACACCAGATAATGAAGTGAATGCACCATCAAATGAATCTGTAATACCGTATCCAGCGAGTGTTGTTGGCTTTCCTGTAAGAGAAGCGAATGTTTGTGCTGGAACACTTGATATGAAACCTGAATCATTTGTCAAGTCACTTACTTTAGTTGGTATTGTAGGAGTACCTGTTAAATTAGAATATGGGAAAGCACTACTCGAATCAAACGCATCTGTAATTCCATAACCAGCGATTGTAGTTGGTTTGCCTGTTAATGAAGCAAATGTCTGTGCTGGAACTGAAGTTAAGTAACCACTATCATTTGTAAATTCTGATACATTAGTATATGTTGTATTAGTGTCTGTATCTGTACTAGCAATAGTAAAGTTAGGATATGTTCCTGTAATAGTTGTTGCACCAGAACCAGTTAATGTTACGGTTTGGTCAGGAGCCGTGTTTGAAAATACTGTACCTGTTAATGTTAATCCTGTGCCTGCTGTATAAGTTGTATCTGTGTCAGTTGGAGTTGTGTATGATATAACACCCGTTGTTACGTTATAAGATAAATCTCCCGAAACTGAAATGGCACCTCTTGCATCTGAATCCTGATAGCCACCACCACCGGCGGTGTGAGATGAAGGAGTCCATAAACCAGTTGTTGATTCAAAAACTAAATGTTGTCCATCTGCTGGTGCAACATTTGAAACATCTGATGCTGATGATAATACTGAACTACCAGCACCTGCTACCCATTTACTTCCGTTATGAGTTAGAACTTGTCCACTTGTGCCTGAAATTGTTAATTGGTCTGCTAATACGGCAACACCGTGAAAGGTCTCGGCATAGATATCATTATATCTTAACGTTGATGAACCAATATCAAATGTGTTGTCTGCTGATGGAACAAAAGCATCGTCATGTTTATGATATATGGCATCTGATTCTGTTTTAGAATATACACCTAAGTTTGTTCTTGCTGTTGCGTTGTCTGATAAGTTACTTAATGTTAAATCTGCACCTGTTGTGCCTGCGGCATTTGTATTAACAAGTGTTAATGTTCCTGCACCGTCATCTGTTAATGTAAGACCAGCACCTACTGCCAAACTCTTAAATTTTAGAGCATGTGTTGTGCCGTCTTTAGAATCGAATATTCCTGTTCCTGTACCTAAGTTGGTACCAGTTTGCATTGTTTCTGTTACTGTTGAAGCAATTATTAGAGAATCGCCACTTTCAGTTATAGTAATATCAGAACCACCTAATAATGTTTTAAATTGTAGTGTAGTTCCTGCGGAGCCTTTCCATACTCCTAATCCT
>JAAESD010000030.1 GCA_024229695.1 bacterium | reverse complement strand
GACCTGGTACCAAAGTTTGGAAGGCCTGTACCCCACCTCTGCATGATCTCCAATTTGGTAACAGACCAGATTTATGATAGGTTCTCCAACCTTTTAACAAACATAAATCAGCCTTGGTTATCAGCCGAAAACCTAAAAAGATATGCTGATGCAGTTCATAATAAGGGGGCAGCACTTGATAACTGTTGGGGTTTCATTGATGGCACAGTTAGGCCAATATGTAGACCTGGTAGGAATCAACGGGTGGTCTACAATGGGCACAAAAGGGTTCATGCCCTCAAGTTCCAGTCAGTGACAGCCCCCAATGGTCTGATAGCGAATTTGTATGGCCCTGTTGAAGGCAGAAGGCATGACAGTGCTATGCTTGCAATGTCTGGTCTCTTGCAGCAACTTGAACAACACTCATTTGCCCCTGATGGCCAGGCATTGTGTATATATGGGGATCCTGCCTATCCTCACAGATTGCATTTGCAGTGTCCTTTCGCAAGGAGAGCAGCCCTGACAGAAGAACAGCAAGCTTTCAACCAGTCCATGAGTCAGGTCAGAGTGTCAGTGGAGTGGGTCTTTGGAGATATCATAAACTATTTCAAGTTTACTGATTTCAAAAAAGACCTCAAAATTGGCTTGAGTGCTGTTGGCAAGATTTACACCGTATGTGCAATTCTTCGAAATGCCCTCCAATGTCTTCATGGCTCAACCACATCAAAATTTTGTTGATGTTCCACCAACTACTCTAAATGAATATCTCATCTGCAGAAGAAGAAACAGCTTTTTTTAAAGCTATCACGACT
>JAAESD010000029.1 GCA_024229695.1 bacterium | reverse complement strand
CTTCGGCAATTCGTGGAGACTGACGGCTGAGCCGTCGTTATAATGCAAGGAGAAAAGTATGTTGAACAAAGTGATGATTATTGGACGTTTAGGAAAAGATCCTGAAATCCGCCACACCCAGACCAATACTGCTGTTGCAAATTTTACAGTTGCTACAACCGAACGTTGGAAAGACCGTGAAGGTCAGCAACAGGAAAAAACTGAGTGGCATCGTGTTGTTGCGTGGGGAAGACTTGGCGAAATTTGCGGACAATACCTGCAAAAAGGTAAGCAAGTTTATGTTGAAGGAGCCCTGCAGACGAGACAGTGGGAAGATCAAAACGGGCAAAAACGTTATACAACCGAGATCAGAGCAAATGCAATGCAGATGCTTGGTAGTAAAGGTGACACTGGCACTGTACCAGCACCTGCGCAAAGTGAAAACCCAGCTGCTGGCGGCGGAGACCCATTCCCTGAAGCACCTGCTGGTCCTGATCAGGATGACGATCTACCATTCTAGGTCAGGTTTAGATAGATATGAGGCGGTCACATTGTGACCGCCTTTTTTTATGCTCTTACTTCACAATGTTTATACAGTTTGCAATCGTCACATTTTGGATTTCTGGCTTTGCAGGTAGTCCGTCCGTGTTCAATCAAAAGATGCCCAATTGCAACCCAATGTTTTTTCCCGATACATTCGTTTAAATCGCGTTCAATTTTAACAGCCTCTTTGGGGCCATGTGCTGTGAGCCCAAGTTTGACTGCAATTCTGCCTACATGAGTGTCGACAACAACGCCGTCAGGTTTTCCAAATGCTACACCAAGCAGAACATTGGCAGTTTTTCTTCCTACACCAGACAGAGCATTGAGCTCTTTCATGTTTTCTGGCAGAGCGCCATTGTGCTTTTGAATAATATCGGTGCAGCATGATTTTATGTTCTTCGCCTTGTTCCGATAAAAACCTGTACTGCGAATTGCATCTTCAATTTCTTCAACTGGAGCAGATGCAAAATCATCGGGAGCAGGGAAGTCCTGAAACAGGTCTTTAGTTACAATGTTTACTCTGGCATCGGTGCATTGAGCTGAAAGGATAGTGGCAATCAACAGTTGAAATGGGCTTCTATGATCCAGGGAACATTGCGCATCGGGAAATTGTTTTTTCAGAACACGGATTACATTTGTGACTCTTTTTTTTCTATCGACCAGTGAGTGCATATCTGTCCTTGGGTAACTTGACACATTTCAGGGGTAGTGCTAACTTTTCGTTCCGGTTCAGGATAGCACTGCTTTCCTCT
>JAAESD010000028.1 GCA_024229695.1 bacterium | reverse complement strand
CAGAATCCAGCTGTTTTCAAGTAGCCCATTTGCGTTCAACTCTGCAAAAAGATCTGCAATGCCAGAGTCAATTGCTGTCAATTCCTCGCGATAGGCTTTTCGAATCTCATCCTTCAATGCAGCAGAGTAGCGATTAACCTGTACCGGTTTGTAGGGGTGATGATAGTACGGCATATGCGGTTCCATATAGTGGATATACATCATCCTTGGCTTGCCTGTATTCCGGCGTAGCGATTCAAAAACAGAAATATTCAGTCGCGATGCATCAAAGTAACTTGGGGAGTGTTCGGGGCTGAATGAAACGATATTGAAGATGCGCAACAAATTTAAGCGTTTTCGTAAAAAATTGTAGCCGACAAAAGATTCCGGGGCAGGAATCTGAAAATGGTACGGTTCAACTGAACTGAATCGTCGATATACATTTTCAAATCCAAAAACCGGGTCTGTTGCAAGAGTATTTGATGTAAACATATCGGTTTGATAACCGCCAGCCTGCAAGATTTTCGGGAGGCAGTTTATGGAATCTGAAACCTTGACCGTTGCTTTATCTTTGCCAGCATTGATAGCCAGGTTGTAGCAGCCGTGCTGAGCCGGGTACAACGACGTAAAAAAAGAAGTCACTGAAGGTCTGGTCGCAGATGCTACAGTATTGTAGTTGGAGAACTGGATATTTTTCTGTGCCAGCTTCCAGAGGAACGGTACGTTTTGCTGAGTGAAGTCATCTCGTCGGAAGGCTTCAATTTTCAGGACGATAAAGTTGGGTGCAGAATCACTAGGTTCACTTTGTTCAACAGTAAATTCTTTTTCAGGTGCACGTTGTTGATCGGAATTATAAACACTTAAGACATTGATTTTTGGTCCCCATACAAGAGCCCAGATGATAAAAGAAATGAATGCAGTACCTGTTAGAGCTGGCCATCGGAAAGCTATATTTAAAGCTCTGATTTTTATTTGAGTTTTTGATGATATGAATTTTATCAGAACCAGGAAAACCCAAAGCCCAGCCATCGATATGAATACTGGAACATAAAAGTAAGGGTCAGCAGGGTTGATATAATAACCAAGCATTTTAAAAAGCAATTTATCCAGATAGTGCAGATAAACTGGCAGGCCAATTATGGTAATAAGAGCCAATTTGTTTTTTGACAGTTTGAGTCGGAGGATGAAATTACCGATTTTGAGAAAGAAGTAATATCCAACAAGCATTATAAAATAAAAGGCATAGACCAGAGCTGCTGTGCCAAACAGATTTAATGTACCAGATAGATTTGCTGGCTGGAGCAGACCCGTTGCCCTTGAGAGCAGCAGAATCATGTCGGCAAGAAAAAAGCCGAGAGTAACAGCAAAAAGCCTTTTGAAGACTTGGTTGGCAGCTCTGTGTTCCAAACTCATAATATCAACACCTTTGCGAAGTTTTATTTGCGGTAACTGCTCTATTATTAAGTGTCAAAGACCGAAAAGTCACCTGTTTTCAGCAAAATAATGAAATTCCCCAAGGCCTTCGAAGTTGTTGGGCTCAAACAATGACTTGAGCTATATGAGGAGTTGTTTTTTACAAAGAGAGACTCTATAATCTTGGAAGTTGTCATAGTTATTTTGGAGGAGCTCGTCCTGAAGCATTTGAACGCGCTCCAAACAGTGACCTTTGAATATTTATGAAGCTGAGGGAATTCTATACCTGTTCATTTATTTAGACGTGGAGGTTAGCCGTGTTAAAAACACATCTGTTGAAAGCAACTCTTTTTCTAGTATTAGGCATTCTGTTATGGTCAGGACTTTGTTGTGCAAAGCCAATGGGGCCTGAACTCCGAGCAGATCAATTTTTCCCATTCGAGTTGGCTGAAGGGGATAAGCTTGTTTATCAAGCTCTTGGCGAATCGGTTATTGTAGAGGGACCAGCTACCGTTAGATGGGAATGGGTTGACGGTGAGTTGTTCATGGAAAGTACTTCTGGAAGAACTTGTGTTCGCCCCCTTGAGGAATTACCCCATGTAGAAATGACGGAACAAATGATTGTTCGAGCAAGGACTCGATATTCAGATGTTCCATTTATTGTAGATTGTCTGCAGGGAACTCCAAATCCTACTAACCGCGAATGGGCCAATGCTTACGAATCTTGGCTGGAGGCTACTGCTGAATTTGCCACCAATTTCAAGACGCAATTCAAGAATGACAGCCGAGATGCGCAGTTGGTTATTACGGAACTCGCAACTCTTGCCAACCAACACGATTTGGTTGTTCCTGGATCGGTGAAGATTCATTATGCCGATGGCGATTTTCAATCCGCCACTCTGTTTATCCGGTTAAGGGGTGTGCCACTTCATCCAGATGGGTCAATTCCTGAAACCGAGCTTGTCCTGAATCAGAATTGGCAAGAACCGCGCCCAATACCAACGGATATATCAAGAGATGACGCTTTGATCCTTCACCATGGACTTAACGCCCTATATGAGAGTAGTACCGGGCCCCTGTTCATTGACCTAAGCAAGGGGCTTTCAATTTCCACAAGCAAGGGGAGGTAGTCCAATGAAGTCAATTATTTTCCTTCTTGTTTTCTGCTCTTTTGTTTCAATTTCGTCAACAACAATTGCCAACGATCTCGGAATCACTGTCTGGATGCCAATAGAATTTCAAGTAAGCTGTGCCTCATCCGGGTTCAACCAAGCGGTTTTTGTGAATGCTGCTGGCCGGTTGAATCTTGGTGAGAACCTTGAGATAGAAATCGTGAGTTCAGGGTCAAATTCTCCACCGTCCTAGCTCAGTTTGTCCACCGACATTGCAACTACTAGGGATGTGTTTGTGTATTGTCATGGCTCGTCTGCAGGCTCGCTTTTTTTGGAACAGTATCAAACTGAGTCGTATGCAAGAGCAGCTTACGATGCGTACGTAGCTACCTTTGGTGCTGGAAACATCACAATCTCTACAAGTGGTACCGGTGTAGGCTTGCGCTCTGCAGGGATAGCTTCCCAATTACAACTTGGTTCCGATCCCGGCGGAAACAAGCTAATTTTTGCGTGTTATTCAAGGGTTGCCATGCCTTCATGGGGTGATTTTTCAGGCTATAACTCAGGAGGCGCGTTCTTTGGTTACCCATTGGAGATCGGAATTCCAACGGCCTGTGCAGACCTGGACGTATTCAGTCGTGTGATGGCTTGCGAGGACTATGCAAGTACAGGTCTTGAAAACAATATCCTTTCTGCATATTCAGCAACTAGCATGGAAGGCATATTCTCTGGTAATCAATGGAATTCTTTCAATCCAGTGATGTCCTGCAGGAGCTGGAATATAGACTTTGCTGCAATTGAAGCCTGGGAAGGAAAGTTACGCTTCGTAGTCAGTAACGAGGAACGTTGGTCCCAATATTTGATCGAAGGAGTGGACAGCATCTCTGATACTCCAGAGGGTCTGGTTGTAATAAATGGTTATGGTACAGATGGAGAAGGTGCTTATCGCTCGTACGAGATCCCTGTACCGGAGTATCGTTATGTACGGGTTGTTGCATACGATAACTCTTGCCTGAAAACTGTAAGTGACTGGGTGCGGTGGGAAGAAAAACCAGAAATTATATGGGCACTTAAACCTGGAGAGGAGCTTTCGCTTTTGCCTCTCAATATGAACATGAATGGAAGCTACTCTGACGAGCGGGTGCTGATGCCTAGCGAAAATAAAGCTATGTTTGGTGACATCGTACCTACCGACGTAGTTGTCTATACAACTGAAGGTTTCGAGTCCTATGCAAGCAGAATTCGCGGAAGCTGGCAAGTGACTTCAGATGCTGCTGGCCAGCTTCATCGTGCCCATGTATGGAGTGGTTCAGATAATCCTGAAGATGTCCGGGCACTCTATGCTCAAATTACCCAAGCAAACCAGGTTTATAATGCAGCCAATCCCGATGATATGTATCGGGAGCAACCAATCCTTCAAATTGTAGGGGAAGGTGTATTTCGAATTGTAGAAGAAGACACTTTTCGTGTTGGCCCCGATTATTTCTCCTGGCCTGATGGGGAAAACGGCGGTAGCGGGGATGGGATTTATCGCTCCTACGCTCTTATGACTGATACCAACGGGGACAATATTCCAGATGGTCCGGTTGTGGTTGTTCCTTTGAAGGATTACATAGAAGCTCAAATCCATGCTGATGCAGTTGAAAGCTACAACCAGTCACCATTTGATAACGGAGTAATGGTTGCTCTTGATGATTATCGTGGAGGTGTGGCTGCAGAGTGGCTTGAAGATGGTGCTTTCGGCGAACTCGAATCCTATGTCAGTTCAAGAGGATTGAATTTGAAAGGAATACTTAAGGAGAGTGATTGGTTGCCAAGCGAGGATGGTGACATCTACGAACAGATAGCATCAGCTGGTACCGCGATTATCAATAGCGGTGTTTCTGAGGTTTGGTATACCGGGCTTGCCGCTGGTTTTTCCCGACATACGTGGTTCCTTGAAGGGTTTTCTGATTGGACACTTGACCAGGGTTTTTTGCTCTTTGGTCCAAGTTGCAACTTTGGTGGTTGTGATAATCCTTACGGTCACAATGCTATTAAGGACGAAATGTTCGGCAATCCCTACGGAAGTGTTGTTGTCGGAGGAATTGGACAACTCAGTGCAGGGTATGCACATTCACACATGAGGCTATCTAATTTGATGCAGGAAATATTACCTCAAATGCCAGAAGGAACACTTGTTGTCGACGCGGCATTTTCCATTCAGCAGGAGTTTTTAAGCCGTTATCCAGAATTAGTGGATTACGGTCTGGGAATCCACTGTGTAGGAAGCGTGGCAAAATTGAAGTCTTCATCAGTATCTGCAGTTAGTGATGAAAGCTCTGTTGACCCATCTGGGTTTCATTTGATGGCCTTAAATATCGGTAGCGGTGTAGAACTCAGATTCCGTTTATCCCAGAATGTTGAGGTCAACCTCGACATCTATGACCTTCGGGGGGCTAGGGTTGCCAGGGTTGTAAGCGGAGAAGTCATGTGTGAAGGCGAACACATGATGATTTGGAATGGCCGATCAAGAGGTCGCTCCGTTGCATCGGGCACATATTTCGCACGGCTTCAAGTTGGCGGCAAAGTTGATGTGACCGTCAAATTTGCCATCGTCAAATAAGAATACTATTGATCTTGAATGCCTGAATAAATATTTCAGGCGGAGAGAGGGGCTTGTATGAATTTGCAACGACATATATTACCGGTATTAGGCATTCTGTGCTTCGGATTGGTTGTGGTCGGTTGTTCGAACAACCCAACAATAGAGGAAGACCCTGTAGTATTGTCCGCTTGGCTTGCAGAAACCACTATTGTAAATGGAGGTAGTGTTGCTGTGTCCTATGAGCTTACTGGAGGCGTGGATACTCAGTGGGTTATGGCCCAATTTGTTGAACCGAGTGGTGACGTGTCAGTGGCAGGTTTCCAAGGTGAAGCAACAATCCGCCACATCGGACCATTGCTCCAAGCTGGAGAATATTCAATATTCGTGCGGGCACTCACTGAGGATGACTTGGAACTTAGCACCTCACCACTCATGTTTTTTACCGTACTTGAAGAGTAGGGCAGTTGGGTGATTCTGTTATAATGATTTCCGTCCGATTAATGCCTGAATCAGTATCTGAGTTCCCAACAGGAATCCAAATGCGCAGACAATCGCAGCTCCAGTTGGCAAATCAAGAACATAGCTTGCAAGTGAACCGAAAAACACCGCTATAATTCCAACTCCCAAAGTGTAAAACATCTGTTTCCCTAGTCCGGAAAACAGTCGCATTCCCATCACAGTTGGCACAACCAGGAGTGTAAATACCAACAATACTCCAGCAATTTGCACACTTGAAGTTACAACGGTTCCCAGAATCATATAGAAAACTATATCCCAGAGTTTAACATTCATGCCATTTTTGCGCGCTTTGTTGGGGTCGGTAGAAATCATTTGCAGTGGGCCGCGCCACAACCAGAGTAGTATTCCAAGAACAGCATAGAGCAAAGTTGTTTTAACTACTGTTGCTACTGAAACCCACAACAGAGCTCCTACCAACAAGTGATTTATCAGCTCGCCACCATGAGGTACCTGAGTAAGAACCAGAATCATAGCAGCACTGAAGACTACATAGATTACACCGATGTATGCTTCCTGGGGTACTTGCTGACCTCTGGTTCTTGTACCTGAAATAAGCAGAGAACCAACAAAAGTACTACCAAGGGCAATTGCATAAGTAGAGCCAGAGCCTGGTTCACCGCCCAGCAACAATGAGATTGCAACACCAAATGCTGCAACCTGAGCCAGAGCAATATCGACAAAAATCACACCCCGTTTTACTACATGAAATCCGAGATGAGAGTGCATTGCTACTAAAACAACTGCCATTATTACCGGTAAAACCATCATTTCCCAAAAACCATTCATAGCTTACTCCTGTGCTGCTGCTTGAGCTACCGATGAGCACAAACGATCAATAAAGTCAAAATAGTTATCAGTGCCCTCTTGCGCTCCACTGTATCCAGGTAGGATAGCTAGAGGTGCATCAATTCTATCGGCAACTTTATTTGCAATTTCATGGTGATCCCATTCAGCTGCCATAATTACACAATTTTCAAGGTGTCTACCTTTTTCAATGATATCATGGATATGTCGAGGGGAAGGAGTAATTCCAGGTCGATTCTCAATTTCACCAACGACATTCAAACTTTGCCATTCGGTAAAATAGTTCCAGTGTGAATGGTAAATAAGGATAGATTTTGTGCGAGCATTTTCCATCAGTTTAATCCAGCCCGGGAGTCTTGTTGCAACTTCATCTGCAAATGCATCGGCTCTTGCTTGATATGCGTCTTTATTTGCTGAATCAAGTTGACCCATTCGAAATGCCATCTCTTGAGCAATCAGCACTGCATTCTCAGGATTCAAAGTGTAGTGAGGATTCCCCAAGGCATGAATATCACCCATGGCCCTGTCAATATTTCCACCTGGGACATCGAGGACATGTTTAAGGGCTGTGGAACAATCCATATCACCTTTGGAGCCAGGCTTAATGCGGGGGTTTCTGGCTTTATTCAGCAACAGGGGCAGCCAGCCGATTTCAAGTTCTAGTCCGTTGTAACATAACAGATCGGCCTTGGACATTTTGTGGGCCAGTGATGGTTTGGCAGGCAGAAAATGGGGATCTCTATGGCCTGGGCAGAGTAGTGAGACTTCTATATCATTGCCACCAACTGCTTCTGCAATACAAGCCAAATCGGAGATGGTTGCTACAACTTTAAGTTCTGCAAAAGAGCAGCTGGCAGTTACTACCATTAAAGCTGTAACGAGAAGACTTGATTTTATGAACTGCATGTTCAACTCCTAATATAAATGGGCTGGGTGAGAGCCGATTGTGAAATTCCATTGTATTGAAAACTTGAGATCTTTTTCCGAAAGGTCTTCTCGTTCCTGAAGAGCGATTTCTGCTCTGATTGCGCTGAACTCACTAGGTACGAAAGTCACATTGACTTTACTTTCATTCCAGCTGCACAGGCTTTCTGAGCCAAAAGCATCATAAATACTTTTCTCACGAGTGATTCCGCCAGCAACACCGAGCCACCAGTTGCGGTCAAATCGATATTGGAAGTGAGAATATATGCCGTAAGGATTGCCAGTAGCATTGCTGTCTGCTTCGGGAAGTATGATCTCATTGGTCCAGTTAACTGCAGGACCTTGTGATATAGAACCGGATGACCATTTGTAGGTCAGGTCAGCACCAAATATCTTCTTCTGCCCGTTTTTTGCGATCTCATGCACCGGGCCATTAATAAGTGATCCACCAAGCTCCAGAGTTCCATCCATGGAGAGGTCCCAGGTATTAGTCAGTCTTGTGCCGTATGATAAATCCCGGTTGTCTTCGTCAAAAATGTGCAGTCGGCCATCAGTAACATATACAACCAACTCACTGTACCAGGGAGTAGGGAGCAACATATCTACCGACATTCCAATATCGCACATACCGTGGTCACCAAGGAATTCAGCAACAGCGAGAGGAGCATCGATAAATGCCCACTGGTGTGGGTGTAATATCGCGTGCTTGCCAAAAGGTAAGAAGAACTTACCAAGAGTAAGTCCCATTCCTGCTGGCATACTGGTGCTTCGCAGAGAAGCAACTTCAATATGCGTTTCATAAGGGCTATGGTTGTCAGGCTGTTCCCAGGCCACAATCAATTCGGCAGTCCAGAATGGGTCTACAACTGATGAGAATTGGACTTCAGCCTCCTGCAGGAAAATACCGTTGGCCTCTGGTGTTGGATTGTCTCTGGAAGTTGTTCCAAGAAACAGTCCATTGACACTGATAGCTGGGTTCATCAGACGCGATACTCCAGT
>JAAESD010000027.1 GCA_024229695.1 bacterium | reverse complement strand
CAGATCGATAGTTGGTGCATCATTTACTGGATCAACAACCACTGTTGTCACATCAGAGGCAACTGCGCGGCCCTGCTGATCATTGACTGTAAATGTAAGCTCTTCGCTTCCATTCCAGTTTTCAGTAGCTGTGAATGTTACATTGAAGACATCAATCTCAGCAAAGATGTTTTCGCTGTTTGTAGCAGTCAGAATCAGTTCATCACCATCGTCGTCGTTTATATACCCTTCAAAATCAACTATTGTTGAGCCGTCTTCAGCAAAAACGACACTCAAGCCCTCAAGATCGATAACCGGGGCTGTGTTTGGTGTCGATTCAGACTGCTCGCCACTCATTCCCGATTCACCGTATGTATTGTATGCAGAAATATTATAGAAATATTCAGTGTGTGGGGCCAGCCCGATGTCGCTATAGCTGGTGCTGTTTGCTGCAACTTCAACAAGTAGCGTTAGGTTGCCAGAGGCTGTTCCCCGATAGATTCTAAATACATCCTCATTGATTGAGCTATCTGTCCAGGACAAATCAATAGCATCAGAGCCAGCAAGAGTCAGAGCCAGATTGGTTGGGGTTGCTGGTACGTCGGCCAATCCATTTACGGTAATTGTTATAGCATCAGAAACCGGGTATTGACCATCGGTTACTGTAAAAGTTACTTCTTCAGAACCCGTAAATTCAGAATCGACGGTTCCAAATAAAACACTCAACCCTTCAATGCTGACTGTAATATCCAGATTGCCGACTGCAGTCAGAATCAGGTTTTCAGAATCAACATCCGATACATAATTTGCAAAATCTACCGTGGTGGTTGTGTCTTGAGTAAATACAATTGCAGCAGTACTGAGGTCGATAACAGGTGCATCGTTAACTGCTGTTACGGTGACCGTCACGGTTGCGGGATCGGAGTCAAGGTTGCCGTCGTTAGCTACATATGTGAACAGGTCCGGGCCGAAATAATCTGCATCTGGAGTATAGGTTCCATCTTCGAAAACACCGTGGGTGGGTGAATCAACAACACTGAATGTAAGAACGTCTTCATCGGGATCACTACCGGATAATGTAATTG
>JAAESD010000026.1 GCA_024229695.1 bacterium | reverse complement strand
CCCTACAAGAGAGTGCATGGCACCATTCATGATATCAGATGGAGCTGAACCTATCGAAAGTTGATTGATAACTTCTGATTCAGCGAAAACAGCACAAACCCCTGAAATTTCAACAGGTACTGTAGAAGTGGCTGCAAGAGGTCCAATTTCTTCCGTGCTGAAATTCATGTAACGAGCCGTTTTTTCTAGAAAAGCACCAGTTCCTGCAGCACATTTGTCATTAAGTCTGAATGATTTTACCTTGATTCGCTCATCGAGCTTACTTGCTTTCATCGTTTGACCTCCAATATCGAGAACCGTTCGTGTTCCTGGAAAAAACCAGTTTGCACCTCGAACAGCGGATGTCAGAGCAGTGACTGTAACATCGCGGAATTCGACTTGATGACGACCATAACCTGTAGAAATCACATAATCAACATCCGATTCACTTGCTCCAATTTCCTTCAACGCCTCTTCAAAGGTTGATTGGGCAGCCTGCCCCAACTTGAATCCAGTCGATTTCATTGCTCTGCTGGCTATGTTATCTTCTTCGTCAAGTAGAACTGCTTTCGTGTAGGTTGAACCTACATCGATACCTGCAACTAGACTCAAGCGACCACCTCTGGAGGAGAGAGAGCTCTGTCCAT
>JAAESD010000025.1 GCA_024229695.1 bacterium | reverse complement strand
TTAAAAGTGATGAGATAGAGGAGCTGGCCACAGAAGTTGCCGTCCATGATCCACATCTGGCGCTTGATGGTGGAAAAGATGGCCTCGATTTTTATCATAAGATTGCCAGAGAAGCGAAAAAGTGGTTGAATGACCATGGTAAGCTGATACTTGAAATTGGCAGCGAGCAGGGCACCGATGTCTGCAAAATTCTGGAAGTATCCGGGTTCAGGAACACTTCTGTTAAAAAGGACTACAATGGGATGGATCGCATTGTTATTGCAGATATCGAAAAAGGAGAATTGTAATGGATAAGTTTATTATTGAAGGCCCGGTCAGGCTTGAAGGAACAGTCAGTGCAAGCGGTGCAAAAAATGCAGTACTGCCGTTGATGGCCGCATCGTTGCTGACCAGTGGTGTGTCAACAATCAGCAATGTACCAGGTCTGCGTGATGTAAGAACATTCATGATGTTGCTTGATATGCTCGGTGCAAAATGTGAACTGGTTGACGATTTACTGACTATAGATACAACTAGAATCCACTCAATTGTTGCCCCGTATGACCATGTAAAAAAGATGCGTGCAAGTGTGTATGTATTGGGGCCGTTGCTTGCTTTCAAAGGTGAATCGCTTGTGTCACTGCCCGGCGGTTGCGCCTGGGGACCAAGGCCTGTGAATCTGCATATTGAGGGAATGAAAGCTCTCGGTGCTGAAATCGATGTGACAGAGGGTTACATCCACGCGACTTCAAGAGGTAAAAGACTCTCTGGTGGTAGCTACAGGTTCGAACCCAGCTCTGTTGGAGCTACCTGTAATGTGATGATGTCTGCAGTGCTTGCCGATGGCGTTACTGAACTGCAAAATTGTGCCATCGAGCCAGAAGTTACTCAGCTTGTGGAAGCATTGATTGATGCCGGTGCAAAAATTGAAGGCGCTGGAACAACTACTCTGAAAATTGAGGGCGTGGAATCACTGAATCCAATTAATCAACGTGTAATTCCCGATCGAATTGAAGCCGGTACATTCTTGACTGCTGCGGCAATGACAAGAGGTGATGTGACTGTTGAAAATTGCTGCCCTGATCACATGACTGCATTGCTTGATATTCTGAAAGCAATGGGCTGCGATATCGAAATTACAGAAGATTCAGTTCGATGCTCAATCAGTGGCAAACCAACACCTGTTGAAGTTGTGACTCATCCATATCCAGGATTTGCAACTGATATGCAGGCTCAGGTGATGGCAGTGGCATCGGTTGCCGATGGTACTTCTCATATTACCGAAACTATTTATCCTGATCGATTCACTCACGCTGCAGAGCTTTGCAGACTTGGTGCCGAGATCAGAATTGATGGCGCAATTGCAACCATCGATGGTGTTGATGTACTGAACGGTGCGCCAGTGATGGCAACTGACTTGAGAGCATCCGCGGCAATGGTTCTGGCAGGATTTACTGCCAACGGTGAGACAAGCATTGAACGTGTTTATCATATTGATAGAGGTTATGAACGAATCGAAGAAAAACTGGCTGCATTGGGCGGAGTTATCCGCAGGGTAAATGAATGAGACACTGTATTCTAGGAACTGCCGGTCACGTCGATCACGGAAAAACCGCTTTGATTGGCAAACTCACCGGTACTCAAACTGACAGACTTAAAGAAGAGCAGGAGCGAGGCATAAGTATTGAACTTGGCTTTGCCGAGTTGTCTTTGTCTGACTCATTGACTCTTGGCGTAGTAGATGTTCCGGGTCATGAGAAGTTTGTAAAGCAGATGGTAGCCGGAGCTGGTGGTGTTGATCTGGCTATGCTGATTATTGCCGCCGATGAAGGTGTCATGCCTCAAACCATTGAGCATCTTGAAATTTTGTCATCGTTGGGAGTTTCCGGTGGCGCAGTTGTAATCACAAAATCAGATCTGGTCGATCCTGAAATGGCAGAACTTGCAGCTGAAGAAGCGATGGAACTGGTTGAAGGAACTTTCCTTGAAGACAGGCCAATTATCACAGTTTCTGCAATTACCGGTGATGGTATTGATGAACTGAAAAACGTACTGATTGCAGAAGTTGAAGCACTGCCTGACCGGTCAACCGACGGCGGATTCAGACTTCCTGTAGATAGAGTTTTTACCATGCCTGGTGCTGGCGTAATTGTAACTGGAACCTGTTGGAGTGGATCGGTCAAAATTGGTGACTCACTGGTACTGGAACCTGATGCAATAAAAGTCAGAGTACGCGATGTGCAGGCGCATGGTAGCAAAGTAGATTCCGGGTACGCAGGTCAAAGACTTGCAATAGCTCTCAATGGTGTAAAAAAAGATGAGCTTGGCAGAGGTTATCAACTGGCGTCACCTGATTTTTGTCAGATGTCCAGAAGGCTCGATGCCAGACTGAATCTGGTTCCTCACTTTGATGGTTACCTTAAAAACAGACAACGGGTTCATATTCATCATGCCGGCCGAGAAGTGCTGGCTAGAGTTGTGCTGTTGGACAAGGAAGAGCTGGCAAATGGTATCGGTGAAAAAACTGCTCTGGTACAACTGCATCTTGAAAGTCCGTTAATTACCAGACCTGGCGACAAGTTGATTGTCAGATTCTATTCGCCGCTTGTGACAATGGCTGGTGGGGAAATTCTGGCAAACAATCCACAACGTCGTAAAAGATTTGATGAAGAAGCACTTGCTGAACTTGCGATTCTGGAAAAAGGCGACAGCAGTGAACTTGTGTTGCAGGAACTTGAAAAAGCCGGGACATTGGGATTACCAAAGGCTGAAGCTGCCGGTGTTGAAGGTGTTCTGATTGCTGGTGAAACTGCTTATCTGAAATCGTTGACCGATAAAATTGCAGTTCAGGTATCAGAGTTTGTAACTGCGTACAGTAAAAAATATTCATTGCGAGCTGGTATGCCCAGGGAAGAGATGCGCAGGCGAGTAAAGTTCAAAGGCAAAACCAATCAGTGGAATAAATTGTGTGAAGTTATTGGTGATGACTGGGAAGTTGTCAGCGATAAAATTGGGCCGGTTGGTGGAGTACAGTTGTCCGATGCTGACAAGGCCAGGGTTGTAAAGTATGAAGCTGAACTTCTGCAATCCGGTATGACAGCGGCAAAGCTTGATGATGAAGAACTTTTGAATTACTTGATCAACAAAAACAAAGTCGTAAAAATTGCCGACGGGCATTTTGTGCATACAGATTCACTTGCAAAACTTGTAGCAGATCTGCAAACATACTTTGCTGAAAACGATGGCATGGATTTCAGTTCGTTCAGAGAACTCAGTGGTCTGAGCAGAAAGCTTGGAATCCCTACACTGGAGTATCTGGATTCTGTGGGATATACTCGACGCGAAGGCGATGTGCGAATTGCCGGTGCAAAAATGGAGTCAGAATGAGCGAGTCTGTAACAAAGCCAAGAATTTTAACACGCCAGGTAAACATTGGTGGAGTATCTGTTGGTGGAGACGCGCCTGTTAGAGTCCAATCGATGACAACCACAAAAACCGGCGATGTTGAGGCAACTCTTACTCAAATCAGAGAGCTTGCAACTGCTGGTGCTGAAATTGTACGAGTAACTGTTAATGACGATGCTGCTGCAGATGCACTGCCCAAAATAATTGCTGAAACCAAAATTCCACTGGTAGCCGACATCCATTATCAACACACACTGGCACTGAGAGCAATTGATGCTGGCATTGCCAAGTTGCGTATCAACCCGGGCAATATTGGATCGAAAGATAATATCAAAGAAGTTGTGAAAGCTGCTTCCGACGCAGGCGTTCCTATCAGAATTGGTGTGAACAAAGGCAGTCTGCATAAGCGATATAAAGATATGGAACCGGTTGCTGCAATAATTCAAAGTGCCACCGATGAACTGGAGTTGTTTGATCAACTCAACTTCAAAGATGTTCTGGTGAGCTTGAAAAGCAGTGAGCCGATGGAAGTTATTCAAGCCTGTAGACAGTGGGCAAAGATTTCCGATGTTCCACAACATCTTGGAGTTACAGAAGCTGGTACTCTGTTGGCTGGTACATCGCGCTCGGTTGCTGCGATGAGTGTTCTGCTTGCAGAAGGCATCGGCGATACAATTCGCATCTCATTGGCAGCTGATCCTGTTGAAGAAGTCAACGCGGCTTTCCATATGTTACAAGCTCTTGGACTACGTGATGGTTTTGCCAGAGTTGTGGCTTGTCCAACTTGTGGCAGGGCAGAAGTTGATGTCGTTGCGTTGGCAGCAAAAGTTGAAAAGCTGGCCAAGGATTTGCCATCGGACAAAGTTGTTGCTGTGATGGGTTGTATTGTGAACGGGCCAGGCGAAGCTAAAGCAGCTGATCTGGGAATTGCTGCCGGTAAAAGCAAGGTGGCAATTTATCGCAAAGGTGAATTGCTTTGCAGTATCGACAAAGCAGATCTGGACAGGGTTTTGATGGAAGAAATTGAACGATTGAAATAGAAGTAGTTAATTATCTGGTAAGCCAGGTTCTACAAAGATAGTTTTTTCCCGCTCGCAACTTGCAGCCCCAGGCAATGATTTCCTCGGTTTTCTGACATATTTTCTCATAGTAATAATCACTGGCACAATGGACGAGTTTCTGGCTTTGCTGAACCATGCGGCAATCTCGGCAGCTTTTTCCCGAACAGAATTTGGCACATTTTCAGGCTGACCAGCAGTGCGCAGAATCACATGGCTTCCCGATACTCCTTGAGCATGCAGCCACCAGTCATCTCTTGACGATGCATTGTGAGTCAGCTCATCGTTTTCCTTGCTGCTTCTGCCAACCCATACTTCCCATTTACCATCGATAACAAATCTGCGAAACGGCAGAATCTCTTCCACCTGTTTCTTTGCCTGAATCTGTTTCTGCAGATACTCATTTTCCCAGGCGAGTAACTCTTCAAGAGTGGAGAGTTCATTGAGTTGATCTGTCAGTTGCTCAAGGTTAGCCAGTTTTTGTTTTGCCTGGTCCAGTCGTTCGGCAACTATTTCTTTGCCTCTATCGGCTTTTCGAGCCAGATGGAAAAACCTGTTCATATTGTCCGATGGGGTTTTTGCCGGGTCCATTTCAATGGTCAGCTCAACGCCATCGGCATCTTTAAGTAACGCAGTTTCTGTTCCTCTGCTGATTGTGTGCATATGGATACCAAGCGTTTCAGCGTAGTGACGCATCAGGTCGCCATTTTCTGCTTTATCGAAATCTTTGGTCAGGTTGGTGACCAGTTTTGCAGCCTGTTGTTGCAGGCGAGCAAGACCGTTCTGGCATCTGGCAGTAGTTTCACCAATCAGATGTTCTTCCAGAAAATCGGGAGCTAGTTTACGGAATTCTTCAGCTGAACCAGAAGCCTCAGCAGAAAATATCGATTCATCAGGAAGTCTTGTACACACAGGATGCGGTTTTCCAGTCCACCACATTTTCACACCATTACCATCAAGCAGAACCAGATGGCCGCGTAATCCAAACAGTTGTTGTAGCAGATAAAAAGCGCCGTGTTGACTGTGAAACCTGATTATAAAAACGGAGTCTTCATGCAGAACGCCAACACCGTTTATCGTTGCATCCCGTAAGTATTTTGTGACTGATAGTTTTTTAGGCTCGATGCGAACAAGTGCATCATCAACTGAGCGCGGGGGAATGTCTGGGCTGTCCCAAAGAAGACTGATACCGGGACGGGCAACAAGGTTGAGATTGATTCTGTCATCACCCTCAAGGTAGAGTCGCAGCCAGCTATCGCCACCTGCAATTCTGAAAACCTTGCGACCACAAAATTGCAGCCGCCAGTGTTGAGCCAGCGACTGCAGAGCTGTGTGATTACGCCAGGGTTGCATTAGAAGAATGTCAGCCCTGCAACCAGTTTCATGTCTGGTGTTTCATCGGTTAAACCAAGTTTGAACTCAAAGAACATAGATTGGGTCAAGCCAACATCACGGCGGGCACCAATCAATGCACTCAGGCCAAATTCTGTTTCTGT
>JAAESD010000024.1 GCA_024229695.1 bacterium | reverse complement strand
GTAACAAGGCAGGACCATTTTTTTTTTTTTTTATAAAAAAACAATCTAAAATTGGCACATCAATTCTTGAACAGGTAGCCCAAACGGCAGCACGTAGTGGTGCTGCTAAGTCGCTGCTAGCTGCTATAGATCATCCTGATCCGGCTCTTCGTCTTCGTAGTTTAAGTCTTGCAGCTAAGAACGGAATTGATGTTTCAGATTCATTGCGGTCAATTGCTGATGAATCTATTTCTGATTTCGATTCTTCTGACGAGCAACGGCTCGCTGCATTGCAATTGATTAGTTACGCGTCCCCGGATGTGGTTAAATCTGGCGTTCAAAAGTTTTTATCTCCAACACAGAACCCTGAATTTCAGGCACAGGCCATTAGAGTCTCTCTTGCTCAAGCAAATAAAGTGGTTGCAGAGCAATTAATTGAACACTTGCCAAGATCGACTCCTCGCATTGCGATGCTCATTACTGAGGCCCTCTTGGCGCACTCAGAAACGATTAAGCAGCTCCTTTCTTCGAATACCAAGGTGCAATTCTCAGCGCTCCAGATGTACCGTTTACGTAATCATGAAGAATCAGAAGTTCGCAAATTAACTCAGTCCC
>JAAESD010000023.1 GCA_024229695.1 bacterium | reverse complement strand
GGTCCCTGCAATACATTGCTGTTTAATGATTCACCATTGAACTTGGCAGCACAGTCGAAAACAACTCTCACTTTGTCAGGCTTCTTGGGGTTTACGACATTGTGATGTGGGAGGTACCAAGAAATACTGCCTACTTCTTTGTCTGGTTTCTCTGGGATCTTCCTTGCATATCCTTTGATCAACAGGTCATCAATGAAACCGGTGTACTTGATTCGCATAGTTGAGTCACGTGACAGCTTCCTCTTAAGATGCGCTAGTCGACTTTCTGCCATCGATCGGTTGTTCGGTAGGCTTGGTGTTTCATCCTTCCAGGGAATGGCCATCTGATAATGCCCATTGACAAATGTGAGTGAGTCTTCCATGATCTTCATTGCTTTCTTGTCATTCACAGACATCGACTTGTGCTCAGCGTTTAGCGGTTCATTGAATTCTTGATTGAAGTACTTGATCAGCTGTTTTTGAAGTTCATCATCGATACTCTTTGAATCGGAGGAAAAGCAGCTCTCACCATTGACACCAGATCTTCCCAACGGTCCATTCAGGGTCCATCCAAACACCGTCCTGACTGCAAAGGGACCGCCATCTTCACATCTTCTTATTTCGCAGGGTTGCAAAGCTTTGGGAACATCAACACCAATGAGAAGGTTAACTTGCCCATTTGCGATTGCCTTCGGCAGCTGGATATTTTGCAGGTGTGACCAGTTATCCACATCCTCTTGACGAGCAATTGCCTCTTTTGACACGTTAAGACACTTCACTGAAAACACATTTTCGATCTTTATGCAAACGGTTTCTTCCAAATCCATCACTTCAAGGTTGGTTACAGTGGTTTGACAGTCATCCCGTACACCATTGATAGTTCCAAGCTGTATGTGACACTTCTTGCTGTTCACATCCAATTCTTCCAACAAAGCGTTACTGCAAAAAGAAGCTGTAGAGCCACTATCAAGGAGTGCATATGTTGTGAATACCCTTTTCGTTGAATGGCACGTAACTTTCACTGGCACGATTGGTAATCCTTTGCCAACACTCCCGGCCCCAGTATCATCTGCTAGTCCGTTGAACTGACTGACTGCTCCTGACGTTCTTGATTTACTAGTTGCTTCCTTGACTTCGCAGCTCCTCGTCTGGTTACTCCTTGCGGATTGATCATTATCTCTCCCTGCTCTGCTAGCACCAATGTTTCTCTGTTCACTTCGCCGCAGCTCAAATGCCTTGACTGAATCGTGAATTGCACCAATGTGTTTACGAGTCATGTTGCAACCGGGAACTGTGCATGCTTTTCTTCGTTTACAACCAGCAGAGAAATGGAATGAAGATAAGCAGTTGTCACAAAGCTTCTTAGAACGGATAAATTTAAACTGTTGTTCACCATTTTGTTGCAAAAACTCATTGCAGTTTTCCAGCCTGTGGTTCTGATTACAGAAGTAGCATCTCAGGTTTGTGCTGACCCTTTCGGAAGTTTGTTGCTCGGTCGTGGTGATACTGAAGACTCTTCCCTTTGCAGACTCAAATCGCCGGGACGTTCTTTGCTTCCAACTGGGATCTTTGTTACCAGCATCCATGATACCTCCAAACACAGGGTCAGTCTTCTCTTTTGCTGCCAGTCTGATCAGCTTTCTTAGATCTTCAATATTCGGGTCTCTTTCACGCATCCTGATTTCTTGTACACGGGCTTGCCACCGGGATTTGACATAAGCTGGACATCGTTGCACGATCTTCACAAGACGATCTTCGTTATTGAGTTGTGACATTCTACCAGTTGCCTTTAGTGTGATCTCACAGCTTTCTAGGTCGTCGGCAAGTTCTTGCAGCGCTTCGCCATCCCCTGGCCGAATTTGACTTCCTTCTGACACCTTGGCTAACCATTTGTTCGACACTTTGTATGCTCCACCAAATCGATCACTCAGTAGCTTCTTTGCTTTCAGATATCCTTCTTTTGGTTCCAACAGAATACAATTTTCAATGGCCTTCCTTGCTTTCCCGGAACAAAATTGAATCAACAGTTGCAGTCTCTTGCTATAATCAGAAGTGGCAATCTCAACGTTGTTTTCAAAGGAACGAATAAACAGTGAATACTGAATAGGATTACCATCAAAAACCATCAGCTCCGAT
>JAAESD010000022.1 GCA_024229695.1 bacterium | reverse complement strand
TGCCAACCAATGCCGCAGGCTCTGAAGGGTGTTAGCCAAGGTGAACTCCAGATTCGACTGTTTTCAGTCTGGCTATTGCCGCGTGTCAGGCAACAGGTAATTTGACTGGTTAACGACTGCTCAAAACACATTGACTGAGCATGCATGGCGCCCATGCAAACTCAGAAAAAGAAGATAAAAACCAATGCCCTCAAAACAAATACCGCCAAAACAGAGCAAAAGGGACCCATCCCAAGTCAATTCCAACTGAGTAAAGTCAGCTTCAATTAAACAAAAAGCCTTTTAAGAAAAGTTCTCTAGAGACTCTTTGAAAGGCTTGCAAAACCTTGCTCACGAAAATGCAAGGCCATATTCAATGCTTTGGCGAGGCAAATCCATTCAGCAAGAGTTTTCAATCCATGCAATCAAGCCACTAAATGATTCAGACCAGCCAGGGCATCTAACGCAAGTTGGTCAAGGATTCACAAGCTGCTCATCCAACAACTCGGTCTCATCCTGCGATGATTCAACAGAACTCCCGGGCCAGGAATCCCGATAAACATAGAGATGCCCAAGAGTTTTTTCTCCATACTGACGACGCATTAATTGCCACCCAGGCTCCATCTGCAACTGCAGATAACCACTTCCACTGCCGCCGGTTGTGGCCACAACCAACCTTGGATCGCTGGGGTTGCCTGTAGGTGCAGCCAACAAATGAACATCACCATCAACCTTCAC
>JAAESD010000021.1 GCA_024229695.1 bacterium | reverse complement strand
GGTGTTGCGTTACCGGAAATAAGCACAAATCCAATTCCAATGACAATGGCTGAGAAGATTATCTCAAACAAACTACTTGGTCAAAATGGTAAACGTGGTTTTGTGAAACCCGGGGACGCGGTGATTGCACAAGTGGATGGTGGTTATTCACATGAATTCACTACCGCTCAGGTTCACAACTTTCTAGCAGCAGAATATGGCGAGGATTATACAATACCAAATCCTCCTAAATTTGCCGTATTTGAGGACCATTTGTTGTATGCAACAGGCGTCCCTAGATTTGGTAGATTTGCCGATAAGATACAAACTCTGCGAGACTTGCAGGTGGATTTTCAACGACACTCTGGAGTTAGGGATTACTCGGCAGTAGATGGCATTAGCCCGGGTATTTGTCATCAAGTGGCAAGAGAGGAATTTATCGATGTGGGTGATTTCATTCAAGCAACAGATAGTCACACTTGCATGGGAGGGGCTTCCAATGCTCTGACTTATGGCGTAGGGGCTACCGAATATGCAAATCTTGTTCACAATCAATTTGCATTTGTGAAAGTTCCAGAAAGCATTCGATTTGAACTG
>JAAESD010000020.1 GCA_024229695.1 bacterium | reverse complement strand
TAGCTGTGCAACAACACTACGAAGGTTTCCCTCAAGGGTTTCCTGTGCAACCTGAATAAGTTCCTTGCGATCACGACCAAGAAAACGCTCAATTGCATTACCAATAATATCGGGCATTGTGCTCACTTTTACATTAGCAATCGCCTGAATATTGAGTGGGGTTCCACCCTTTGCGTAGGCATTTTTTACCTCGACTAAAACTGGCAACAATGTGACATCCATCCTACGAGCCGTTTCCAGAATGGGTTTCACAAATGTCCAGCCACCGAAAACGACGCGATAACCTTGACGGGCACCACTTCGGTTCTTAGTGCTGGAACCTGTGACAACCAAAACTTCATTAGGCCGACAAACACGAATCAACCATTTGCTGATCACTAAAGAAACTACTGATAAGGCAAAAACACCACCTACACCAGCAACGCTGTAGTCAGCAATGGTTTGACCTATGTCCTTTTGATAGCTCTTAGATGCAATCAATGGTGGCGACTCAGTAAGAAACTGAGGATTCTGTTTAGCAAGAAAATCTGGCAATAGTTTACCCATGGGAAGGGATGAAG
>JAAESD010000019.1 GCA_024229695.1 bacterium | reverse complement strand
TATCTGAATATCGATGCTGAAACATCAAATGGATCACCGTCATTTTCGTCAGAATATTTACCGGGTTTTCCAATATTCATGGCAATTGACAAGGCTGAGTTACGATGAGATTGTCGCAGCCTGAATCCAACTTCATAGCCGTTGCCTGCGCCCATACCTGCTGGAGTGTCGTATCCTTCAGCTAAATCGCCTTGAGGAATAAGTGGCGCCACATCCAGAATTGCACTCCATCTGCCTGCGGCATTCAGTGAGGTTGCGGTTACCAGAATCAGTGCTATTAAAATCAGTTTTCTCATTGTATGTCCTTTGGTTTCAGTAGACGACATTAAACACTGCAAGTAAAATAAGGTTTCACTTTCGGTTCACAATGCCGATTCATACTTTGAAGATTATAACTTGCCTGAAAGGTCGATGGAAGCCTAAATGTCTGACGCGAAACTTCATATCTATCACATCGGTACACGTGGTATCCCTACCACCCAGGGTGGTATCGAGCGTCATATTGAAGAGATCGCATCGCGGCAAGCTGACAACCTTGATATCACAGTATATGCCAGAACTTATTATGTGCCGCCGATGACTGAGTATCGTGGGATCAGAATTCGTCGGTTGAAAACAATTCAGAGCAAACATTTTGACACGTGGCTCTACTCCCTGATTGCAACTTTTGATGTCCTGTTCCGCAAAAAAGGTGTTGTGCATTTCCACGCACTTGGGCCAAGTATTTTCGCCTGGTTGCCCCGGTTGTTCGGTCACAAAACTGTTGTAACTGTTCACGGCCTCGATTGGCAACGCGCCAAGTGGAATTTCATTGCGCGATCATATTTACAGTTATGTGAAATTTTCAGCGCCCGGTTTCCTAATCGAACTATTGTAGTTTCCAAAGTGCTTGCTGAATATTATGAGAAAAAATTCAATAAAGTAACAGATGCCATTCCCAACGGAATAACTGCTCCAAAAATAGTTTTTCCTGATGAGATAACTGAAAAATGGGGTCTGAAAAAAGACGGATATATCTTTTTTATTGCAAGGCTGACTCCTGAAAAAGGTGCTCACCATTTAATCCGTGCTTTCCGTAATATTGAAACAGATAAAAAGTTGGTGAGTGCCGGCGAGGGTCTGCTCTCGGATAAGTATGAATCGGAGTTGCGTGAATTGGCTGCTGGCGACGACCGAATCATTTTCACCGGATTTGTAACCGGCTCAACTATTGATGAGCTTTTCGGAAATTGCTATCTGTACTGCCAGCCGAGTGAGATTGAAGGGCTGTCTATAGCGATGCTTGAAGCCATGAGCTACGGCTGCTGTGTACTATCGAGTGATATTCCGGAAAATCTGGAGCTTGTAGAGAGCGTTGGCTACAAATTCGAGTCCAAAAATGTTGAATCTCTTGAAAAAGAACTGCTGGATTTACTGTCAGATCATGAAAAAGTTATTACTGCTGGCGAGAAAGCGCGGCATCGTGCTTTGAACGAATATTCCTGGGATCAGGTTGCTGCTGTAACTGAAAAATTATATCGAGAACTATCGTAAATTACGGATTCCCTAAACACCCTTCATTTATTATCATATTAGTTATCGTTCGCTAACATTTTAGACCGCACACACTAAGGAGACTCAGATGAGTTCATCTCCAGTCGATCGGCATTTTTTGCTGAGGAAGATTCATTCTCTTCTCGGCATTATTCCGATCGGTGCATTCCTCAGTTTTCATCTATTTGAAAACTCTCTCGCCAAAGATGGCGCCGATTTCTTCTATACACATGTAATTGAAAAAATCGATTCGATGCCTTACATCCAGTACATGGAAGTATTTGCAATCGCTCTGCCAATTCTTTTCCACGCAATTTACGGTGTCGTAATCTGGGTTCAGGGTAAATCCAACCTCTCAGTTTACGGAACCTACCGCAACTGGATGTACTGGGTACAGCGAGTCAGCGGTGGCCTGGCATTTGCGTTTATTCTCTGCCATGTGTGGTCAACCAGAATGCAGGTTCTGCTTGGTAATATGGAAAAAACTGAACTGTTTGGAGCAATAGCATCCACTGTTCAGACTCCATGGGGACTTGGTCTTTATATCCTGGGTATTGTTGCTGCAGTAGTTCACTTCAGCAATGGTCTTTGGTTATTCTGCATTACCTGGGGAATAACTATTGGTCGTCGTTCACAAAAAATTTCAACTTATGTTTTTGCTCTTCTAGGACTGTTGCTTCTGGTCTTTGCCGCTTTATCCCTTAAGGGATTTTTGGCTTACGATCCAACTGCAGTTATAGAAGTTGAAGCAGCAACACACTAACCACGAAAGGACAAAATCATGGCAAAAAAACAGCCTAAAATCATCGTGGTAGGTGGCGGACTTGGCGGACTCTGGGCAACTCAGAGAATTGCTGAAGCCGGTTACGACGTTGATCTGTTTTCACTGTTCCCTGTCAAGCGAAGCCACAGTGCTTGCGCTCAGGGCGGAATCAATGCCTGCCTGGATACCAAAGGCGAGCAGGATTCTCAATGGCAACACGTTGTCGACACAATCAAAGGTGGCGCTTACCTCGGTAACCAGCCTCCTATCAAATCGATGTGTGAAGATGCGCCTGGCCTGATCCGTACCTTCGACCGTATGGGTGTTACTTTCTCCCGTACTCCAGAAGGAATTATGGACCTGCGCCTGTTTGGTGGCGTTAAGAACAGACGTACCTGCTTTGCCGGTGCAACAACTGGTCAGCAGTTGCTTTATGCTATCGACGAACAGGTTCGTAAATTTGAATCTGAAGGCACAGTAAATAAATTTGAGTGGTGGGAATTCCTGAGCATCATTAAAGACAGCAACGGCAACTGCCGGGGAATTTCTGCGGTCAATCTCAACAACATGGAAGTTAAGACTTTCAAAGCCGATGCAGTTGTTCTGGCAACTGGTGGTCTTGGACTGATCTTTGGCAAGTCAACAAACTCAACAAACTCAACCGGCGCTGCAGCATCCCGTGTTTATCAACAGGGTGCAAAGTTCATGAACGGCGAATTCATTCAGTTCCATCCAACAGGAATGCCTGGCGATGACAAGAACAGATTGATGAGTGAAGCTGCTCGTGGCGAAGGTGGTCGAGTATGGGTTCCACGCGATGTCAACGACAAGCGCGACCCAATGGAAATTCCTGATGAAGACCGCTTCTACTTCCTGGAAGAATGGTACCCAACATTTGGTAACACCGTTCCTCGTGATGTAGCTGCTCGTGGCATCTGGAAAGTCTGCCATGAATTGAAAATGGGACTTGGTGGCAAAGATCTGGTTTACCTGGATCTGACTCATAAAGACCCCGATTTCCTTCGTGCCCGTCTTGGCGGCATCATGGAGATCTACGAAAAGTTTGCTGGCGAAGACCCAACAAAACGCCCAATGAAAATCTTCCCTGCTGTGCATTACAGTATGGGTGGACTCTGGGTTGACTGGGAGCTTGATGGTGAGTCCGGCGGCATGAAACAGCCATCGGACAGAAATCACCAGACATCTATCCCAGGGCTATTTGCCTGTGGCGAGTGCGACGGTGCATATCACGGTGCCAACAGACTGGGTGCAAACTCACTACTGAGCGCATCGTACAGTGGCAGAGTTGCTGGTGAATCTGTTGTTGCTTACATCAAGGGCTTGAAACGCTCCTCTGATGAGATCGATGAACAACGCTACACTGACGAAAAAGCTCGTCAGGAAGCAATGAACCAGAAGATTCTGGATAACAAAGATGGCGAAAATCCATTCAGGCTTCACAATGAACTTGGTGACTTGATGCGAGCTAAATGCTCAATCATCAGAGACAACAAAAGACTTGATGAATGTCTTGTGGAACTGAAAGAGCTGCAAAAACGCAGTCAGAATATCAGCCTTGATGACTCTGCCGAGTGGGACAACCAGTCACTGGTTTATGCTCGACAGGTTCAGGACATGATGATCCTGGCTGAAGTGATTGTTAAGAGTGCACGCGACAGAGATGAATGTCGTGGCAGCCACTGGAAACCAGAATTTGAAATGCTGATTCCAGAAGGCAAGTTCCCTGGTGATCCTGAATTCGAAGAGTACAGAGAACGCTGGAAAGCGAACAACGACAAGTGGCTGAAAACCACTGTCGCTGCGCATTCAGACAGCGGCCCACAGATAAGTTATGAGGATCTGGACATGAGTCTGTATCCGCCAGAAAAACCTAGAGACTACCGATAGGAGGTGGCGAAAATGAGTGACATAATCAAAGTCAGAGTAAAGCGGCAGGATGAGCCAGACTCAAAACCTTACTGGGATGAGTTTGAATTACCATACCGGCCACAGCATAACATTGTTTCGCTACTGATGGCGCTACGCGAAAACCCTGTCAACGTGAAGGGCAAAACTGTAGCACCGGTAGTTTACGAAGCTAACTGCATGGAAGAAGTGTGTGGCGCATGTACCATGATTATCAATGGTAAAGTCATGCAGGCCTGTTCAACTCTTCCTGACAGCCTGACCCAGCCATTCACACTTGAACCGATGTCAAAATTCCCTTGCGTGCGCGATCTTCACGTCGACCGCCAGAGAATGTTTGATGCACTGATAAAAGTTGGAGCCTGGATAAATGTGGACGGTGGTTTTGATACCCATGTTCATAGCCCACGCATCAGCCCTAAAGAGTGGGAAGTCAATTACGACATCTCCAAG
>JAAESD010000018.1 GCA_024229695.1 bacterium | reverse complement strand
CTCAGGAAGCTGGAGTTCACTGCTTCGGTCAAGCTTCCGACATGGCTCCATTTGCTGAAACTGCGCTGCTGACTTCAATCATCGATAACTGGGCCGATTATTATGTTGCTCGTACACAAGCAGTTCTTGATGGCACCTGGACAACTGAACAAACATTTGGTGGACTTGCTGAAAACATGGTTGAAATGGGACCTTATGTAAATATGCCTGACGATGTGAAAGCAAAAGCTGTAGCAACTGAAGCTGCTATTCATAGTGGTGAGTTGCATCCATTTGCTGGACCATTGTACAACCAGGCTGGCGAAGAAAAAATCCCAGCTGGTGAGACTCTTGATGTTGGGTCTTTGCTGGGTATGGATTGGTACGTACAAGGTGTTGATGATCAACTAAATTAAGCAGACTTGTTTTAAATCAAACAGACTTGTTTTTGCTCAACGCGGGTCGTCTCAGATGAGACGACCCGCTCTTCGTTTCACTCAGATTCGCAAAACAAGTCTGTTTAATTTAAGAGAACTAAATATTGAGGTTATTGCATTTAATGTATAAAACACATACAATCATTATTATAAGGAGGATAGAATGAAAAAATTATTATTGGTTTTAACTGCAGCGACTTTACTCATGGCAACGGTCGGTTTTGCTCGTGATGCAGAACTTCATCTCGACAGTCAGGAGTTGACACAAACAACAATCCGATATGATGGGGATTGTGTGGTTGGTAGTCAGGATTTCGATGGCTATCAGGGTTACTACACGGATTGGTGGGCAGCAGGAGATGCATATGCAATCCTGGTCGATTATGCAAACGAAGACTGTATTTGTGAACTAGGTATTAAGATTGAATCGATACATATGTTCATTCATGCAAATCAGTTTTGCAGTTTCACTGTTCGGGCAGAGATAGTCGAGGCAGTCGATTATTTAGGAAGTTATATTCCTGGTGGGCCATTGGCCTATTCGGATATCATGACTTTCGATAGTTTCCCTGCCGAAGGAAATTATGACCTGGAAGTTCCTATTACTGCAAGCTGTATTGATATCAACAGACCATTGTTTCTGGTATTTCGTTTTATGCCACAAAGCATGGGTTCATTTATCGGTATTCCTGTTGATAGTTCACCAACCGCTGAGTATGGTTTTTGCGATTGGGGCGTTGGCTGGCATGACACTGTAGTCCAACACGGTTGGGTAGGCGATTTCTATGTATGGGCAGATGTGGATTGTTGCGATGATCCGATTTCAAATGAAATGAATAGCTGGGGAGCAGTTAAGCAGCTATTTAATTAGAAAACAACCATATTACCTAACTTGTTTTACACACAGCGGGCTGACTCTCCAGAGTCAGCCCGCTCTTCGTTTCTCTTAAATCAGCAAATCAGACTAGTTAAACAATTGCTTGGTTTGTCCCCAAGTCCTGTTTTCATTTGGAGTATCACTGTGACAAACAATACAAGCCGAAATGCCATTGTTGTTATGGTCGTTCATAATAGTTGCACCACCATGACAACTTGCACATCTCGATGTTACTGGATCGTCTCCACTAACGGCATGGCATGAACCACAACCATTGCTGAAGTGTGATTGGTGGTCATTTGAGCTATAAGACCAAGTGTGACACGAGTTACAGCCGCTAGCAAATGTTGTGTAAGCAGCAGTGTCTGTGGACCACATCATTGTAACCACAACAAGTGCAAGCACTGAAAATAACATTAACCCTTTTTTCATTATACCCCCCTTTGAGCAGAAATTCATTATACATACTCATATGAGTATAAAGCCTACTAAAGCAGTAAGCAATAGACGTCATTGATAGCAAGGCGCGATTATCAACCTGTGAAACGAATCTGAGCGAAGCGAAGAGCAGCCCGTGTCATTACTGACACGGGCTGCGGTGAGTTAAGCAGGTTGTATGATCTAGCCATTCTTAGTGGCAAAATCTCCCATGAAATCTGCCAATGTTTGAGCTCCTGCAACAGGCATCGAGTTGTAAACAGATGCACGGCATCCACCAACAGATCTATGGCCTTTCAAGCCACTCATGTCAGCTTCAAGAGCTTCAGCGATGAACTGTTTTTCCAGATCCTCGGTTGGCAGGCGGAAAACGATGTTCATGTTTGAACGTGCAGCTTCTGGAACTGGACAGTTGTAGAAACCGCTGTCTTTTTCCATAGCGCCGTAGATCAGACCTGCGCGTTGATTTGCAAGATCAGTTGCAGCATCAACTCCACCAATCGATTTCAACCACTTCATTGTTTTGCCGACCATATAGATTGGGAAAACTGGAGGAGTGTTGTACATGGAATCTTTTGGTGCATGTGTGCTGTAGTTCAGATATGCAGGCAATGTGTCTGGACATCTCTCCATCAGATCATCTCTTACAATTGCAATTGCAAGGCCGGCTGGGCCAGCATTCTTTTGAGCACCAGCGTAAATCATGCCGAATTTTTCGATAGGCATTTTGCGGCTCATAAAATCAGAACTTACATCACAGATAATTGGGACATCGGTGTCAGGGAATTTCTTCCACTGGATTCCGCCGATAGTTTCATTACTTGTCATGTGCAAGTAAGCAGCATTTGGGTCAACATCAAGAGTTGACGGGTCTGGCAGGTCCAGGTAGTTGACATCCTTGCCATCAAAGATAACGCGAGTGTCGCCAACTTTGGCTGCATCGGCGTAAGCTTTCTTACCCCAGGTGCCTGTGACGGTGAAGTCACAGCTCTGTCCAGCAGGCAGGAAGTTCATTGGAATCATGCCGAACTGCATAGTTGCGCCACCACCAAGGAACATAACTTTGTAGTTATCTGGAATTTCCAGAAGTTCGCTGATCAGGGTCATCGCTTCGTGATGAACTTCATCGTAAGGTTTAGAACGATGGCTCATTTCAATGATGCTCATGCCGTTGTCTTTGTAATCGACAAATTCTGCAGCCGCTTCTTCGATAACTGGAAGAGGCAGGGTACAAGGGCCGGCGCTGAAGTTAAAAATACGACTCATTACATACCTCCAATAAAGTCAGTAACAATAGACAGGGTTTCTGCTGCTACTCTGCCCAGATTTTCTTTACTACTTGCGCCAAGGTGCGGAGTCATCTGCACATTTGGAGCTGAAAGAAGTGGGTAGTCGTCTGATGGTGGATCGCTTGGCCAGACATCGGTTGCATAGCAGCGAACTTTGCCACTTTCCAGTGCCGATTTCATGTCATCAGCATGAACACATCCACCACGACCAGTGTTAACAAAGATTACGCCATCTTTCATTTTACCAATCATGTCTGCGTTGATCATATCTTTAGTGCCATCGTTCAGAGGAACATGCATTGAAATGTAGTCAGCACCTGCAACCATTGCATCCAGTGAATCTTTCATTTCAGCATGGTCAGAGCTGTCAACAAATGGATCGAAAGCAGTAACTGTCATGCCAAATGCAGCAGCACGCTTGGCAACTTCAGTAGCAATATTACCGATGCCAATCAGGCCCAGAGTTTTGCTATGAAGCTCAGTTCTCTTGAGTTGTTTTTTCTCCCACTTGCCATCTTTCATTGTGTTGTGACCAACAACAATATTGTTTGGCACTGAAAGCATCAGAGCAAACGCAAGTTCAGCAACAGCGATGCTTGAAGCAGTAGGAGTATTGGAAACTTTGATTCCTTTTTCAGCAGCATATTCCAGATCAACATTGTCAAGTCCAACGCCACCACGAACAACCAGCTTCAGGTTTGGGGCATTGTCAATGTACTCACGAGTAACTTTGGTTTTACTGCGAATCAGAATAACATCGGCTTCAGGAATTCTGTCTTTGTCAGTTGTGACTTCGCCAAGAGCTTCCAGGTGTCCAGGTAGCGCATCGTCAAAGGCATCGGAAATTAGAATTAACATGACTTATCCTTTCAAGCTGCGGACTACAACGCCGCTGCGTAATTTGGGTTCGAACCAGGTAGATTTAGGAGGCATTATTGCATCAGCATCAGCGATTGTCATCAGCTGTTCAACACTTACAGGGTAACATGAAAAAGCAACTGCCGCATCAAGGCCACAACGGCGTTCAAGTTCATCTGTTCCGCGAATTCCACCAACAAAATCGATGCGATTATCAGTTCGCGGATCACCAATTCCAAGCAATGGTGTCAGCAGGTTGCTTTGCAGGATTGCAACGTCCAGGCTTTCAACAGGATCGTCAGCAGGGAAGCTGCTATCTTTAGCTGTCAGTCTGTACCATTTGCCGTCGAGGAACATTCCAAACTGACGAGCAGACTCTGGAGCAGCAGGACCTTCTGCAACTTCAAATTTCTCAGCAGCTTTTTCCAGAAGTTCCGCAGCAGTCAAGCCGTGCAAGTCTTTAACCACGCGGTTGTAACCCATGATTTTCAACTCATTGTCTGGAAACAAGACAGCCAAGTAATGGTTGTAAGGCTCATCGCCATTGTGAGCTGGATTGGCATCGCGCATCAGGTTGCGAACTCTGTAGCCAGAAGCTGAGCGATGGTGACCATCGGCAACATAAGTTGCAGGAATCTCACCAAAGGCTTCCGAGATACCGTTGATATCATCTTCATCTGCAACTACCCAAACCTTATGACCAATACCGTCATCGGCAGTAAAGTCATAGACTGGGTCAGTGTTGTCACAAATGTTGTTCACAAGTGCAGAGACTTTTTCTGTATTGCGATATGTCAATAGAACTGGTCCTGCATTTGCCTGCAGAATCTCAACATGCTTTGCTCTGTCGTCTTCTTTTTCACGACGAGTGAACTCATGCTTTTTAATCAATCCATCTTCATATTCCTGAGCTGAAACACCGGCAGCGATACCGCGTTGGGAATCGCCATCCATGGTCAGTTCATAGATGTAGAAGCAGGGGACTTCATCCTGAATCAGAGTTCCCTCAGTAACCATTTTATTGAGGTTGTCTGCGCTGAGTTGGTAAACATTTTGGCCATGAACATCAGCATCAACAGGAAGATCGATTTCAGCTTTTACAACATGTAGAAAACTGTATGGATTGTCCGATGCCATTGCGCGAGCTTCATCGGAATTGAGAACATCGTAAGGAGGGCTTGCCACTTTTTCAACAAGTTCCGGGTTTGGGCGTAAAGCCGGGAAGGGTCTGATATCTGCCATTTTTGGCTCCTTTTCGTTAAATGCAATTACATACGTAATAAGCACTCTGAAAGCGTTTAAATCAAGGTGTACGTTAAAAAGAAAACAGTAGGATTATAGCGAAGTTGGCTCCGGCACAGTCACCTTTGAAAGTGCAGCTCCAGGGTCCTTCAAGCCGTGGCCTGTGACCATTACAACAATTCGTTCTTCGCCTGTGATTAAGCCCATTTCTCTGGCTTTTAGCACACCGGCAAACCCTGTTGCACCACTTGGCTCTGCAAAGACTCCTGCTTTACTTGCCAGCAGGTGAATTGCCTCAAGAATCTGGTTATCACTTACTGAAACAAATCCGCCACCTGTTGCCGATACTCTTTTCCACGCCTTGATTCTGTTGCGAGGTGTACCTACTGCTATTGAATCTGCCAGAGTGTCTGGAGTCATCGATGGAATAAGCTCCAGTATTTCCTGGCCATTCATATCACCGTGATTAGCATGATTCTGCCAGGCAGTGGAAAGTGGGGAAGCACCTTCTGCTTGAACTCCAAAAACTTTAGGCAGTTTATCAATCAGGCATATTTCGAAAAGTTCACGTAGTGCTTTAGCAATGGAAGAGACAATACAGCCGTCGCCAGTAGGGACAAAAATCACATCAGGCAGTTTCAGGCCGAGCTGTAAAATGAACTCAAGTGCAGCGGTTTTTTTACCTTCAACCAACAACGGATTGTAGGCACAATTTCTGGAGTACCAGTTGTGGGCGTTGATTTCCTGGATTGAGAGATCAAAGGCATCGTCATAAGTGCCATCAACTCTGATAACATCGGCACCATGGAGAAGTAGCTGGGCAAGTTTTGCTTCAGGAGCTGATGCAGGGACAAAGATTGTGCAACTTATGCCAGCACGGGCTGCCAGAACTGACAGACTTGCTGCTGCATTACCGGTTGATGCACATGCGATGTGAGAGATACCTCTGCGAACTGCATCGACAATTGCCATTGCGCTGGCACGGTCTTTCAGACTTGCAGAAGGAAGCGATGTGTCATCTTTAAGATGCAAATATGGCAGGTCAGTTTTATTGCGTAATTCCTGTGGGGCGTGTAACGGTGTTCCGCCCACACTCCAGGCAGAGTGGTACTTTTGAGGATGCATTGGCAGCAGTGGCGCAAATCGCCATAAATCTCTGGTCCCACCAGCAGGAAACGGGGCTTCCCGATTAATTGTATCACCAATTGCATTGTAGTCGTAAACCACGTCCAAGATTCCATCTACACCACATTCAGCACAGACCATACTGTCAAACTCGACAGGATATGCTCTGTCACAAACGGTGCATCGGAAGCCGGTCCAATGTTGGTTCAGAACTACATTTGGGAGCATTATTTTCTCCTACATTGTCAGTGACATAATCGCTTTGCCAGTATGCAATCTATTTTCAGCCTGATCCCAGACACGGGATTGTGGGCCATCGATTACTGCATCGGTGACTTCCTGACCACGAGTTGCTGGCAAAGGATGCATGTAAATTGCTTCCGGTGCAGCAAGGGCCATGCGTCGTTCATCGCAAATCCAGTCAGGATATTTTTCAATGTGAGATACCGCAGCTTCACGATCAGGCTCATGAATCAAACAGCCCCATGATTTTGGGTAAACAACATGAGCACCTTCAAAAGCTGTATCCATATCATCTACAATTTCAAAACTTCCACCACTTTTTTCAGCGTTTGCTTTTGTCTGAGCAAGGATATCAGGATTCAGTTTGAACTCTGGAGGATGAGCAAGAACTACTTCCATTCCAGCACGGGCCATCATCAGAATTTCAGAGTGAGGAACAGAGATTGGTCGGACATAACTTGGAGCATATGTCCAGCTCACTGCAATTTTCCGACCTTTAACTTCACCTTTGAACTCTTCCTGAATGGTCATTAAATCTGCAGCTGCCTGGCATGGGTGATACAGGTCACATTGCAGGTTAATCAGTGGCACATCGCTGATTTCAGCAATGGCGCGCATGAATTTATTTCCCTGACCCCAGTCACAATTTCGAATAGCGATTCCATGGCCGTATCTGGCCAGTACTTTGCCTGTGTCCAGAACGGTTTCGCCATGATCAAGTTGTAATTTGTCTGGAGAGAGGAAGTGAGCGTGGCCACCAAGTTGGGTCATGCCAGCTTCCATACTGTTTCTGGTTCTTGTACTCTGTTCAAAAAACATCATAAACAATGTTTTATGTGGCAGATGCAAGTGTGGTTCATCGTTCTTGAACTGTTGTTTCAACTCATGTGCAGTTTCCATCAGGAATTGGAGCTCGTCGTCGTTCCAGTCTTGAGTTGTAATGTAATGTTTTCCTTTTAGATTCAACTTTTTACCTCTTCTAATGTTTTAATCAGTCCTGTATAAAATGCACATGCTTTGATCAAGTCATCTACAGGGACATATTCATCTTTGGCGTGAGCCATCCGTTCTTCACCAGGTCCAAAACCGATACATGGCACGTCATACAGGCCATTTATTGCAACACCGTTTGTGGAGAAAGTCCAACAGGAGATGTTGGCATCTTCATTAAACAGATTATTGAAAGTTTCAGCACCAGCCTGGACATATTCATTGTCTTCAGGCATTACCCAGGTTGGATAGTATTTTTCCATCGGGTAGATGAGGCCGGTCCATGCTGGTTCTTCGTAAGTCAGTAGCCAGACTTTTGCATCGACGTTGGCTTCTTTCAGTGAAGCTTCAACTTCAGCAATAGAGCTTTCTTTTGTTTCACCGATAGTTAATCTGCGGTCAATGTGCAGCTCAGCTTTATCGGGAACTGCGCACAGGCTGGGGGACTGGCTTTCAAACATTGTGACTGTGCAACTGCCTTTTCCCAGGAAATCATCATTGGCAAGATGGTTGTTCAGTTCAGCAATCGCTGCACAGGCAGGTGCAAGTTTTGTGACTGCGTTATCGCCTCGTTCAGGAGCTGATCCATGACATGAAACACCGCTGGTTGTAACACGAATTTCCATGCGCCCACGATGCCCGCGTGTAACTGTCAGATTGGTAGGTTCAGTTGAAACAACAAGCTCCGGCTGCAATTTTTTCTCATTCAGAATATAGTGCCAGCACAAACCGTCACAGTCTTCTTCCATTACAGAGCCGACCATCCAGACTGTAAATTCTTTGCCCAGGCCAAGCTGGCGAATCATTTTTCCGGCATAAACCATCGCAGCCATGCCAGCTTTCTGATCAACTGCGCCACGTCCATAAATTTTGCCATCTTCAAGCTTGCCTTGATGTGGGTCAAAGCTCCATTGAGCAAGGTCACCTACATCAACTGTATCGATGTGTGCATCAAAAGCTACAACTCTGGGGCCATTACCAATTCTGCCCATCACATTGCCAAGTGGATCGATAATTACTTCATCGTAATCCAGTAGTTCCATCTCTTTTGCAATTCGTTTTACAACATCTTCTTCCTGGCCTGAAAGGCTTGGGATTGCCACGATATCGCGCAGAAATTGCACCAGTTCATCTTCATTACTGTATGCTGAATCATGTATTGTTTTGAAATCCGACACTAAAGTTTCTCCATCCCGTCCCAGATACGCTGGGCTGCGTCTCGGCAAAGTTTGCCGTCGAAAGGTGCTTTGTCTCCACGTCGATATGTTTTGTTTCCGCCACACCACACCTCAAGAATGTCCCAGGGGTGGAAAGCAAAGAGCAACATACCGAGCCAGTTGCCACTATGTAGTGGTGTTTTTTGATCTTCGTTGCAGATCAGGAAGTCCGCAGGTGCGCCAACATCCAGTGAACCAAATGGCTCACCAAAGAATTCACGCGCCATCTGATATCCGCTGATCCACATCTCTGAAGCTTTGCGTAATCCAAGCTCACCCTCACCAGCTTCATTGCCACGGTAGAATGATGAGCGAAGCTCGCCCCATGTATTGCCATCCAGGCCATCGGTACCAAAACAACTGCGAGCAGGGAATTTATTAACTGGAGCCCGACCAACAGAATTGTTCATATTGGATCTACCGTTGTGTACCAGCCAGCATCCACGTTCATCAAGAAGTGCCATTTCGGCATCAGTGATATCGACGCAATGTGCAAGGATAGTATCGGGTCTGAGTAGTCCATACTTATCCAGACGACTAACCGGATCTTCCCAGCCTCTTTCAATACAGATGTCTCTGTCTGTTGATCCTTCGGCAAGATGGATATGGATACCGCAATCAAGTTCTTCAGTCAGTTCTTGTAGTCTTGCAAGAGTTCTGTCTTCAAGAGTAAACCCGGCGTGAGCGCCAATTATGGCACGGAAATTTGAACTTTTCTCTTTAGTAAAATAGCGACGGTTCTCATCCATCGTAGTATCTCTGCTGCCAAGCCCACCACGATCAGTGATTTCATAACAAAGGCAACCGCGAATGCCAGCTTCATCTATACCACGTTCAACTTCATCAAGAGAGTTACTCACACAGGTCAAACTTGAGTGGTGATCAAAAATCATTGTTGTACCACAACGCATTGCATCCCAGGCACCTGCTACAGCACTTTTGTATACAGCTTCATGGTCAAGACATCGATCAAGTTTCCACCAGATTTCAGTCAGCACATCCTGAAAACTGCGAGGTGTATTCTTAGGCGCAGGCATTCCAGGTGCGAGAGTGGAGTAGAGGTGATGGTGGCCATTGATTAGACCAGGCATAATTGTGCGACCATTAATGTCGCGTACTTCTTCACCTTCAATTGCTTCAAGATTTTGGCCTCGAGCAACGATTTTATCTCCAGAAATTCGCAAGTCGGTAAGTTCTACTCTGGGAGCTGGTTGAGCGTCCATATCAGTAGGCAGATAGTCCAGAACATTAGCATTGCGAATAAGAATCGATTTGTTTTTCACGGTAACCTCCTAACCTTGTAAAATCACTTAATTGTTGGTTTTACGCAAGCAAAAACGCCCACTGAAGCAATCAGCAGGCGTTTTGTAAGGAGCATTCAATCTACTCAGGTAACAGATCTTCCAAAGATTTGAAAATCTGGTCAATCTTGGTGTCTATTATAATCCATCGAGTATTTGGATTGCCATTGTCAGCATAATAACCGGAAGGTTCTCCTTCATGTTTATTGCCAACACGAAGCTCAAAAGTTGAGCCATCGGCAAGTTTAACTTCAAGCCTTTTAGCTGCTTTCCAGAGTCCAACTTTCTCCATATCAATTGCAGGGTCAGCCATGTCTGCTGCTTTGATACTTAACAAGCTGTTGAGCAATTGATCAACTGCGGCATTTGATGCCATAGTTTTCTCTGGTTTGGTGATTTCCCAATCCCAGGTTGAGTAATCAATCATGGAATCAACTTCTGCATAACGTTTTTCCAAGTCAATGATTTCATTGCCCTGATACAGTGTAATTGCCCTGACATCTTCACGAGTAGTTGAGAATACTTTGGTATCCAGGAAGAACGCATGATTTGGAAGTTCAGGGCCACTGAACAGTCCCATTTTTGCCAGGACTCCGGTATTTGTCAGATAGACTTTATTGTCAGCTGTATTGCGGATGAAATGACCAGTGCCTCCAGCAGGGGTCTTGCCAACTTCAAGGCTCACAACTTCATTGAAATCACTGTCAAACAAGGAAACTGTTACAGCTTCACTGTTACCAAGGCCATAATCACTCAGGATTTGCTCTTTATCACTTCTGAACTGACCATCGAGACCGTTGAGCATATTCAACAGCTCGTAAATATTGTTTTCATCAGCAGTATAGCCAAATCGGGAGCGGACAACCCATTGCTCAAGTTTATCCAGAACTAAACCAGTAGTATCTGTACCTTGAGTGATAACAATTCTGCTGATATTTGCAGCATCGAATTCTGTTGCAAAAAGAGCAGCATTATCCTTTTGAGTAACTGCGTTACGATGGCTCTCTTTTTGAGTAAGGCTGGCAATAACTAGCAGAGCCAGAACTACAAGTAAGATAATTATCGTTTTTTTATTCATGCTATCTCCTTACGACGACGGGAATTAGCCCGTGATAATCCAAAGACTACCAATACAACAGGCACTAATCCCACAGCAAATAATCGCAGGAGAATCTTTGCAGTGTCACCAACAGGTTTGATTACTCTTTGGGTCATAAGTTTTGATCGGATGGAGATCAGGTCATCGCCATGAACCATGGAATCGATTGAGTTCAGCAGCAGCAGTGCATTTTGTCCTGCCTGCATAGCTGAGTCATCAAACATTTTCGCACATCCAACCAGAACTATTTTAGCAGGTACAGCTGCAAGTGGAACAACCACAGCTTCAGTTTCACTGTCCCAGCCTGGTATTTCTCTTCCTGAATAACTGTCAGGGAAAGTACCCTCAATCATCATTGCCAGAGGCAAGTTGCCATCTGTCTGGCCACTGCTGAACACAGAGTTTGCAACCAGACCATCAGTGAAATCAGCACTCCAACTTCTGTTGCTTGAACTCATCAGTGTTTTAACTGTCAGTTCATTATTCAGTAGTTTTGTCTTATCTGTTTCAAGGGCAGAACCCCACAGATAAAGAAGTTCTGAAATCCTGTTTGTAATTGCAACATCCTGGTTCATCTGAGATTCGGAAACTTTGACATGGATTGGCAATCTGACCGGTTCATTGGTCTGGAACCGCATGCCTCCAAGATTTTGCTGTCTTGGTACACCAAGCATCTCATTGTTTTCATCGCAGAGGTGATCAGTTGAAACTGAAACACCAAATTGATTAAACATATTTTCAAGACCAGAAGGAATGCCTCTGCCTTGAACATTTATTCCTCTGCGATCAGGGAATGAGTAATTGTACTCATGAGCCTGGACTGCAAGCAGAGTGTTCATACCGTTACTGATTGCACGGTTGATTTCAAACTCCTGACGTGGAGTCAGATGTTTAGGACCAAGAACAACCAGAATATCTGCATCGACAGGAATCTGTGATTCGGCAGTGATGTCAACCTTCACAACCTCATACTGTTCCTGCTGAAGCATCTTGCCAACCGTCCCGTAAATCTCTTGCGGAGCAGGCGGTTGCATTCCCTGTTGCATGTACATCATTGCAGTCTGTTGATCTACTTCTACAGCAGGAGCGTACAGTGCAACTTTTGGTTTCTTGTCCTGAGTGAGTCTGTAAACCATGCTGATCAGTTCATACTCAAGCGTAGTTGTCGATTGTGGTAAAATCTGGGGAATAATTTCTTCCGGATAATCCTTGTAAGCAATACTCAAGGAACTCCAGATCAGCTTAATTCCCATTTCATCTTTATCAATCGATTGAACCTTGAAAGGTCTGATTCCGCGCCCGGTCAGCTCTTCCTGAAGTTCTTCATCGTTTTGTGGATCGAAAACAGAAAGCTCGAGCATACCACCGGAAGCTGATTCGTAGTCACGAAGTTTGTCGGTAATATCACGTTCAAGATTTTTCAGTTCTGTAGGCATTTCACTTGTACCGGTGACATAATATTTTATCTGCACAGGTACTGAAAGTTCACCCAGAATCTTTGCTGCCGATGGACTCATGGTAAACAGTTTGTCAGTTGTCAGGTCAACTCGGGCATTGCCCATATTGCCAACAACAGAAGTCAGGAAAATGGCAATCGCAATTACCAATACTGATGCTGCTGTAAAAGTAAGGCGGAAGTTTCGCTTGTTCATTAGTACTTCCTCCCCTCAAGCCAGTAGGTATTCATCACAAGGAATGCTCCAGTGAGTGTCACAAAATAGAGCAGGTCTGAAATATCCAGCACTCCACGTTGTAACGATTGATAATGAGGCATTAAACCAAAGGCGTTTTGCAGAAATGAACCGAAGCCGGAGAACCAGCCATCGATAGTTGCTGAAACCGCAGGTATACCGATCAGGAAAAGTGCAAAGCAAGCAAGCATCCCTAAAATAAAGGCAGTGATTTGGTCTTTCAACAGCCCACTTGTAAAGATGCCCACGCTCATATAGAGGCCGCCCAATAGAATTGCGCCAATATATCCACCAAAGATAGCGCCCAGATCAGGATTACCGAGCATCATCAGCATCAACGGGATAGGCAAGGTGCCAAGTAGTGCAATACAGTAGAATGCCATTGCTGCAAAATATTTACCGAACATCACTTCGCTTGATTTCATTGGCAGAGTCATCAGCAATTCAAAAGTACCGTTGCTTTTGTCTTCAGCCCAGAGCCTCATGCTCACAGCAGGGATGAAGAAAATCAGGAACAGCGGCAGATTGCCGAAGAAGTCGCGCATATCAGCGTTGCCCTGCAAGAAGAATGGGGTCATAAACAGACCACAGTTCAAGATCAGGAACACGATAATAAATATGTATGCGATTGGGCTATTGAAATAAGCCGAGAACTCTCGGCGGAAAATTGTCAATGCATTAGACATAATCTACCACCTTTCCACCAGAATTCTGGTTCAGAGCGATAAAAGTATCTTCCAATGAGAATAGAGCTTCCTGAATTTCAAGAAGCTGCCAACTGTTTTGGTGGCTGAGTGCCACAATGTCGTTGCGCAGATCAAGATCAAATGGAGCACGAACTTCAAATCTGTTATTTCCAAGCTCAATAACTGACTCCACGCCTTCAAGGTCACTCAAACCATTTCCGGCATCGGGGGAGTTGATGGTCACAAACAGTCTGTTGGTTTCCATCGCCTGCTTTTGCAGGTCGTCAATCATGCCATCGGCAATAATATTACCGTTGTTGATAATCACAACCCTGTCAGTAACAGGAGCAACTTCCTGCAGAATGTGAGTAGAGAAAATGATGGTTTTCTTTTTTGCCAGACTATGAATCAATTCACGAATTCCGATAATCTGCAAGGGATCAAGTCCACTAGTAGGCTCATCGAGGATCAGAATCTCAGGATCATGTATCAACGCCTGAGCAAGCCCAGTACGCTGTTTATAACCTTTGGACAGTTCATTGATTGATTTATGCAGTACCGATTTGATACCACAAGATTCGATAACCCATTCAGTGCGCTGCTTAAGCTGGTTGCCAGAAAGTCCACGTGCCTGGCCAACAAACTTCAAGTATTCACTGACAAGCATATCCACATATAGGGGATTGTTCTCTGGCAGGTAACCAATAAGGCTACGAACCTTGAGTGGATCAGCCATTACATCTATGCCATCAACTCTCACGCTGCCACTGTCCGCAGCAAGGAAAGTTGTAATAATTTTCATGGCAGTACTTTTTCCAGCACCATTTGGTCCCAGAAAACCGAGGATTTCACCCTGTCTCAAACTGAACGACACATCATTCAATGCGACCGTCGGTCCAAAAGTTTTGGTGACATTACGTACCTCAATCATTTAATAAGCCTCCTGATTTAGCAGTACAATTATGAGGGCCCAATTCGGGCAACCGACAATATACACTATAAGTGTAGGGATGTTCCAGTAATAATGAATACAGCCGTTGAGAAATTAACATAGACAGAGTATTATAATTACTGGAGTCACATAATTTCACACTGGAGGATTTACGGATGAAGAGATTTATTTTACTACTGACTGTTGCTGTATTGATTTGCATGATGGTAGTTCCAGCAGCTGCTCGACCAAAGAAAAGCACACTTGGGATTGGCACATATGCAATGATTTTTGATTACAATGGTATAGCTAGAGATGATTTTACTGGATTTACTATTTTTGGTTCAACTGCTCTTTCTCGCAATTTGGTTTTCAGGGGTGGAATATATGCTGCCGAACATACTGATTTCAGCAGTATAACTGATGCAGGTGTAGACTTGCAGATACTGTTTGGGAAAAACCTGTCTCGCAGGGGATTCAAATTCTACGCTGGACTAAATTACTTTAGCGAAACAATTGAAATTGGGGATTTTCTGGAAAATGATTATTCTGGTGTTGGCTTGGTTTTAGGTCTTGGATATAATTTTAGAAACATGTCAATCGACTGGTGGGGTAACGGAAGAAATCCTGATTCCTACAATAATTTATTAAATCTGGATACAGTTGGAGCAGGTAGTTTGGCAGTTTCATTACGCTTCTAGTTTTAAATAAATTAAGGGCGACCAACTATGGTCGCCCTTAATTATGCTGTATTTAGTTTGGATTTACCTGTAATCGATATCTCCACTGCCTTTAACCTTATTTTTCCTGATTTCTGGATCTCCATAACATCTGATATCTCCAGAACCGCTGACAAAGCCTTTAAATGACTTGTTGGCAAAGATATTGATATCTCCTGAACCGTTAACTTCAGCATCAACATCATCAGCGATAAACTTTTTAAGTTTAATATCTCCAGAACCGTTTACATTGGCATAGACAGTTTTACTGCTACCTTTGCAAGCTATATCTCCGGAGCCATTTACTTCTATTTCAAGTGTTCTACAATTGCCTTCTGCCTTGATGTCACCGGATCCATTTACATTCAACTCCATTGTCTCAGCATCAAAATTTTGAATATAGATATCTCCGGAACCATTTACTTTGGCTTTTTCCAGATATGGAACCGTGATATCGATGCGTGGAGTCTTTTTCGTTCTAACAGATTTCTCAATCTCAATGAAAAGTGTGCCATTCTTTGACTCAGTTTTAATCAGATCGACAATATTGTCATCGGCAGTAACCGTAACAGTCAGAAGTGGACCAACATCAATGAAGACATCAGGTGAACCTTTAAGGGTAACGGAATCAAACATCGATACATCACGATCAACTGTGATTATATCTCCAGAACCTTTGGTAGAATTAAAGAACCAGCCAGCAGAACAGGCTGAAGCGATTAGTAAAGCGGTCAGTGATAATAATACAATGCGTTTCATTAGGAAACTCCCATGTTAAAGTCTCTAGTTAGAACGCAAGTGTGGGTTAATTGTTACAGATTTTCTTTCCACCAACAAAAACTTCCCGCGCATCAACAGATCTGCAGAGCAGAAGTGCTGCAACCGGGTCGTGAACTTTTTCAAATTCGGGAGCTGTGAGGTCCCAGACTGCAAGGTCGCACTGTTTGCCTGGTTCAATTGAGCCGATATCATCACGGTTCAAGGTTTTGGCCCCATCCAGTGTAGCCATTTCCAGTACTTCCATCACACTCATCGCTTTTGCGCCGCCAAGAACTCTATGCAACAGAAGAGCTTGTCTAAGTTCAGATAGCATGTGCGATGAGTCATTGCTTGCAGAGCCATCGACTCCCAAACTCACTGGTGAACCGGCAGTTCTGAGGTCTCTGACTCGACATATTCCAGAACCAAGTCTCATGTTCGATGTTGGACAGTGTGAAACTGCAACTCCTGCTTTGCCAAGCTTTGCAACTTCATCGTCTGTAAAGTGAATGCCGTGGGCAAGCCAGACATCGTTTGCAAGCCAGCCTGTTTGTTCAAGAAGATCAACAGGTCTGCATTGGTAGATATCCATGCAATAATTGTCTTCGTCTACAGTTTCGCCAAGGTGAGTGTGGAGCAGTGCACCATGTTCACGGGCAAGTTCGGCAGTATCACGCATCAATTCTGGAGTAACAGAAAACGGGGAGCAGGGAGCCAGAGCAATTCTGGTCATAGCTCCAGGAGCTGTGTCATGATATTTTTCCAGAAGTCGCTGACTGTCTTTCAGAATTGTATCGTGATCCTGAACAACTGAATCTGGTGGGAGTCCACCATCTTTTTTCGATCTGCTCATGCTGCCTCTGGTTGCATGAAACCGGATGCCTGTCTGTTTTGCAGCTTCAATTGTGATATCAATCAACTCAGGTGATGCATCCTGCGGGAACAAGTAATGGTGATCGGTTGTAGTTGTACAGCCTGAACGCAGCAGTTCACTCATTCCAACAACAGCTCCACGCAAGAACTGGTTGTCCTTAAGTTCAGCCCAGATTGGATATAGTCCAACCAGCCACTCAAAAAGTTCAGAATCGACAAACTTGGCTCGGGTGTTGGTCTGGAAAAGATGGTGATGAGTGTTTATAAAACCGGGAGTGACAACACATCCGGAGGCATCGTGAGTTTCACTGTAATTGTTTTCTGGTGGAGTCCCGGTTCCAGAAGAAACGATGACTCCATTTTCAGCAACCAGCCACGCATCGTTCAGTATCTCACGAGTTGAATTCATCGTAACCAGAGTATCTATATTATTTACAAGAATGGTAGACATTGTTGTTCCATTTCAGGTTGTGTGATTTCGTCTATTTGTTATACTGGATAATAGTGTATAACCAAATCAGAGGATAAGGTATGAGAAATATTTCGCAATGGTTTAATCCCGAGTCGCCACAAGAGGCTGCTCAAATGATGCGCGATACAAAAGGCAAAGGCTGTTATCTAGCAGGTGGAACTGACCTGCTTTTAGAAAATAGAACCGATTTTGAATTCGCTGTAGATTTGTCAGCAACTGGTCTCAATGAGATTGCTCGCACAGAAACTGGTGACTTGTTCATAGGCTCATGTGCAACTTTGCACGATCTGGAAACATCTCCACTTACTCACGAATTTGCTGACGGCGCGATAGCTTTCGCCGCAGCAGGATGTGGTAACAGGCCTGTTCGCTCAACTGCGACTGTTGGTGGCAACTTGTGTAACGCCTTGCCATCGGCCGACATGGTTCCAGTTTTGCTGGCTCTTGATGCTGTCGTCTTTTTCACCGATGGCGAATCACAGGAATCTGTTCCACTCAGTGAATTTTTTGTCGGTCCAAGAAAGACTGTGCTTGATGGATCGTTATTGATTGGGCTGGCAATTTCTGGCCAGTATGCAAACTGGAAAGTTATAAGCAGAAAATTGACACGAACTGTGGAAGATATTTCTCTGGTTCAGGTTGCTGTTGGACTTGAAATTGAGAGCGATACAATTCTGCGTGGCTCGGTTGCCATGGGTGCTGTTGCACCAACTCCAATGAGAGCAACTGAAGCAGAAGTTTTGTTGATTGACTTGCCACTTGCAGATGCGCCAGTAGCATTTGCATCTGTTGCAGACCTGACCGCTGCAACTTGTTCACCAATTGATGATCATCGAGCAACTGCTCAATATAGAACAGAGATGGTTGAGGTACTTACCCGCAGGTTGTTGTGTGAAGTTGCAGGAATTGAAGATGTGAAAAAGTACAGGGGAGAAAAATGATTATCGAACTGAATTTGAATGGTAAACAGGTGGCATGGGAAATCTCACCTGGAGATAGATTGCTGGATGCATTGCGAATGGACCAAGGCGCAGTTTCTGTAAAACGTGGCTGTGAAAGTGGCGATTGCGGAAGTTGTTGTGTGCTTTTGAATGGCGAGCCAGTGAATACTTGTGTAGTTCCTGCGGTCAAGGCATCGGGCCAGGAGATTACAACTCTTGAGGGACTTGCTGAAGATGAATTGATGAAAAAACTTCAGAGCTCATTTCTGGATTCTGGCGCGGTTCAATGTGGATACTGCACTCCTGGAATGTTGATTGCAATCTGGGCACGCCTGAATACTGGCGGAACACTTACTGAACAGGATGTCAGGCACGCCTTGAGTGGTAATCTTTGTCGATGCACTGGTTATGCCAAGCCAGTTGAAGCAATTCTGAAGGTGTGGGAGGATAAATCGTGAGTACCGGATGCAATGTACCTAAAATTGATGGCGACAAACTTGTACGTGGGCTCCCGGCATTTGTGGATGACATAACTCCTGCCGGTCTTCTTTATGCAAAGATATTGCGGTCACCTCATGCACATGCGCGTATTATAAGTGTTGATATTACAAAAGCGATGGCACTTGAAGGTGTTGTAGATGTTATCTGGCACAAAGATGTAAAACAGATTCCACATACTCGCGCTGGACAAAGCTATCCTGAACCATCGCCGTATGATTACACAGTGATGCCAACTAAAGCTCGATTTGTTGGCGACAGAGTTGCTGTCGTTCTAGCTGAGTCGTTGAGGATTGCTGAAGATGCACTTGAATTGATTGATGTTGAGTACGAAGTCCTGCCAGCGGTTACTGATTTCACACAGTCGCTTGATTCCGATGTTCTGATTCATGAAGAACCTGACCCGCGGGGGATTAGCAAGGGTGGTGAGAGTAATCTTGCTGCAATGATTGATGTTCATTTGGGTGATGTGGACAAGGCTCTTGAAACATGTGATGTGGTTGTCAGTCGAGTTTATCATTTACCTCGAGTCCAGGCTGCTCATGTTGAACCACATATCTCCATAGCATGGATTGACGAAGACAACAGGTTGATTGTCAGAACCAGTACTCAGGTTCCATTTCACTTACGTAGAATGTTGAGCACAGTTCTGGAAATGCCGGAGTCAAAAATCAGAGTTATCAAGCCCAGGGTTGGTGGCGGATTTGGCGACAAACAGGAATTGGTCTGCGAGGATCTTGTCTCTGTTCTGGCTATCAGAACAGGCAAGCCGGTGCGCATAGAATTTACTCGTGAAGAAGAATTTGTTGCTGCCAGACTAAGACATCGACAACGAATATCAATGACAACCGGGGCAATGAAAGACGGAACTCTGGTTGCCAACAGGATGAAAGTCCTGGCAGATACCGGTGCTTACGGAAGTCATGCTCTGACTGTGCAAGCAAACACCGGGCAAAAAACTCTGCCACTCTATCCGATGGAAAACATTCATTACCATGTAGATTCAGTTTATACAAACAACCCAATCAGTGGGGCGTTCAGAGGCTATGGAGCACCTCAAGGTTTCTTTGCACTTGAATGTCAGATCGATGAAGTTGCCAAAGAACTGGGCATGGACAGACTTGAGTTGCGTAAGAAAAACCATATCAATCCTGGAGAAGACGACCCGATTTCAGCTCATCTGAATGAAGGAAAACCAGGTATGGCAAGGCGGATGAACAGTTGTGCACTTGCTGAGTGTATCGCCAGCGGTGCTGATGAGATTGGCTGGAATAACAAGCAGGAACCAACTCATCCCAGGTTCAAACGTGGTATCGGTGTTGGGCTTGCGATGCAGGGTTCCGGAATTGCCGGTGTTGACTGGGGAGCTGCCACAGTAAAACTGAACGACGATTGCAGTGTGAATCTGTTTGTAGGTGCTACTGATATCGGGCAGGGAAGTGACACAGTTTTAAGTCAGATGTGTGCCGACGAGCTTGGCATCGATTATGAAAAAATTGTTATTCTCAGTTCCGATACAGATCTGACTCCGTTCGACGTAGGCGCGTATGCCAGTTCCACAACTTATGTCTCAGGTGGTGCTGTTGTAAAAGCTGCCACAAAATTGCGCGAACAACTGGCAGAGGTGTTGGCTGCCAAGTGGGATGTCCCTGCTGAGGAAATAATATTTGCCGACAACAAAGCTGAATGTGGTGATCACTCAATGACAATGACTGAAGTTGCAAATTTTGCTTTCTACGAAGCAAAAATTCAACCGATGGCCACAGCAAGCTTCACTTCAGACGATTCTCCCGCTCCCTTTGCGGCACAGTTCGCCGATGTAGAAGTTGACACTGAAACCGGACAGGTTTTTGTACGCAAATTTGTCAGCTCTTGTGACTTCGGAAAAATCATACACCCATTGATGGCTGAAGGTCAGGTCGATGGCGCTGTTGCCCAAGGCCTGGGCTATGCTCTTTGTGAAGAGCTTCATATTGATGATGAAGGTCGTGTTCTGAATCCACATTTTCTGGATTACAAAATCTACACAGCATTGGATATGCCGGAGATGAAAATAATATTTCATGAAACAAATGAACCATCTCACAAGTATGGTGTTAAAGCTGCTGGTGAAGTTGTCATTGACGGCCCGGCTCCCGCAGTTGTTAATGCAATTACTGACGCCATCGGGAAACGAAGTTATACAATTCCGGCTACACCGGAGAGAATCTGGAAACTAATAAAGGAGACCTCATGAAAAAGCTTGCTGTACTGTTTTTAGCTCTGTTGATACTTGGTGGATGTTCCGGAAAACATGTGGATCGGGTTGAAATTGATTCAACTATCGATCTTTCAGGAAACTGGAATGATACCGACAGTAGAAAAGTTGCTGAAGAGCTGATTGTTCAAAGCATTAATGCTGCCTGGATTAGTGGATACTTGATGGATAACGGCAAGAAACCTGTATTGATTATTGGGCCAGTTCGTAATAAATCGAGTGAACATATAAACACTCGAACTTTTATTGCCGACCTTGAAAAATCCTATATCAATTCCGGTCAGGTCAAAATGGTTGCTTCAAGCAGTGAGAGAGAAGCTATCCGAGATGAACGCGCAGACCAGCAAAGCTACTCATCGGCTGAAACTGTAAAGCAGTGGGGCAAGGAAAGTGGCGCAGACTTTATGTTGATTGGTGAAATTAATTCTATCAACGATCGCGATGACGGTGACGAGGTCAAATACTATCAGGTAGATGTTTACCTTGTTGACCTTGAAGACAATTCCAAAGTCTGGGTTGGCGATAAGAAGATTAAAAAATATGTCAGCAGGAGTGGTTATAAGCCATGATTAAACGGCTGATCAGTGTCGTTCTACTACTGGCACTGGTATCCGGATGTTCAACTTATACAGAGCGCAATGCCGCATTGCGTGGACATCTTGTTAACGCAAAATATGAGCTTGCTCTTGATGTAGTTACTGAAGCAGAAGAATCAGCTGACGAACTTCTTAATCTTCTTGAGCGAGCTACAATTCTTCACTACGCCGACAAATATTCTGAAAGCAACATTTTCTTTGAGCAGGCAGAACAACTTGCTGCTGATCTTCACACAAAAAGCATTAGTAAAAATATTGCCGCATTTGCTACCAACGATGGGGCCGTAGACTACACTTCACCACTTTTTGAGATGTCGTTGATTCCATATTATCGCGCACTGAATTATCACTACCTTGGTCTTGACGATGAAGCCGCAGTGGAAGCAAGAAAAGCACTGGAGTTCTTGCGTGATAACGAGATTGAATCCTACCACTTTCTGAACTGGTTCTGTGGTGCACTTTTGGATAATGTTGGCGATCTGAATGATGCACATATTGCCTGGAATAATGCAATCGATGGGGATATCCCAGGAATCGGTTTTGACTTGCAACGTTCTGCAGAGCTGCTGGGATTTGACGATGAATTTGAACTGTCTGGAAACGGCGGTAAAGTGGTTTTGTTCCTGGAGTCAGGTTTTGCTCCACATAAAGTATCGTTGGAAATGAATATTCCAATCTACGAAGATGATGATCCTGAGCGGATTGCATTTCTGGTTGGTGATCGTGTTGTCCATGGCTGGAGAACAGAGAGAAATCTTGATTACTGGTTGGCTGTTGCTTTGCCTGATCAGGTTGTAGTTGAACCTTCAGTTACGGCTGTAAAAGTGGCACTGAGGAAGAGCTCAGTTGTTGAGGATATTGCTGTAAAGAGCATTAAAGCATTTGATGATGGAATGGTAAAAACAGCAGTACGAGCCGCAGGCCGTGCGTTGGTGAAAGCGAAAATGCATGGTAAAGCCAAAGACGGCGGTGGGGAGGTTGCAGCATTTCTGATGAATATTTTCAATGTCGCAACTGAACGCGCAGACACCAGAAGTTGGCTTACTCTACCTCACACAATTTCGATGTTAAGGCTGGATCTGGAGCCAGGTGTTCACAATCTGGAAGTTAAATTGCTGGATGAAGATGGCAGAGTTGTAGGAACAGAAACTATTTCCGATATCAACGTAGAACCTGGAAAGTGGAGATTTTTCAGCAGAAGAGTTTTCTGATTTAAAATTGTCGCTGCAGGAACTTTCCAGCCGGCAAATCGCTTGCCAATTCACCATTTTCCACAACCAATTCACCTCGCAACCACACATTTGTGATTGCCTCAATATCGGGGTCAAACAATACGATGTCTGCATCATATCCAGGGGCGAGATCGCCTTTGATTCCAGATAGACCACATCTGTCGGCAGGTTCAGTGCAGCACAGCTCCACCCATTCCATTGCTGTCAGCTTGCCAGGTTTAACCATCATCATCCAGACCATCAAAAGCCTTTGCTCAACGCCTGCAATACCATTGGGGATATTATGGAACCCTTTTTTTGCTTCCCGTTTTTTGATTTCCAGAGGGAACTCGCAGTGATCAGTTGCAATCCAGTGAATTTGACCAGCGGTCAGGCCGCTCTGCATTGCTTTCATATCTTTTTTTGATCGCAACGGAGGGGAGCAGATTGCATGAATTGCGTCATCGGTTTTGTAGATGGAATCTTCAAGTAGCAGATGTTGTGCACAAACTTCCCGTTCAATAGGAGTGTGGACCAGATGATCCAGCCCTTTCTCGGTTGAAAGATGAACAACAACTGTTGGACAACCTGTTTTTTCCTGCATTTTTACAAGCGATGCAATTGCGTTGGATTCAGACTCAGGTAGATGCGCCTGTGGATGATATTTGGGAGCAGTTTTGCCAGAAGCTATCAACTCATTCTGACATTTTTCATTCAGCTCGCCATCCTCGCAATGAACCAGGAGTTTTCCACCGGCATCACGGACAGCAAACATTACTTTTTCAAGCTCTTCAGCAGAAAGCATCAGTCTGTTTTTATAAGCGAGGAATCCTTTGAAAGTTGGTAGCCCTGATTCAACCAAGTCTGGGATTTCAGCCAGCCTTTCATCGGATGGATCTGAAATTGTGACATGCAGGCCGTAATCTACAACTGTGTCCGATGCGTAAGTATGCCACCTGTAAACAGCATCGCCCAACGGCTCGCCAGATTCAGGGTTGGCAAAATCTACAACAGTGGTTGTGCCACCAAGGAGAGCTTGTTCACCAGAGTCACGCCAGCTGGTAGATGTTATGCCATCGCGCAATGGCATTCCAAAATGTGTATGAACATCCACGCCACCTGGAATCAGCCATTTTTGATTGCAATCCAGAACTTCGGCATCGTCAGGAACAGAAACAGGATTCAAGGCGACAATCTTTCCATCTTCAACAAGAAGGGAATGTTCGCCAGAAGGGAGTTGGGCGTTGATAAAGTGTAGTGTTTTCATGTCGTGATGGTAATGTACAAAAAAGGTGCTGGCAAAATAATTCTACAGCTATTGACTTGAGTTGTGAATCTGTTAACATCCGAAAATCTCTAATGACTCTAAACTTCTCAAGGAGTATGCCATGAAAAGACTGATTCTAGCAGCATTATTGCTATCGCTTGTATTTGTATTTACTGGATGTGGCGGTGGTGGCCCCAAGCCAATGGACGATATTGTTGCCAATGAGCTTGATGGTGCACCTGACTGGGTTATCAAAGGCCGTGGTAATAATGATAAGATGATTTATGGCGTTGGATCTGTTGGTGGATCAAAAAATGTTGCCTTGATGCGCTCTACTGCGCTTGGTCGTGCTCGTACTGATATTGGTCGTAAACTTGATCTTAAAGTCAAATCGATACTGAAAGACTATCAGAGTACAACAACAGGTGGAGAGCAGTTTGGATCTGCTGCAAATGATGAACAACATATTGAAGATACTACAAAACAGGTTACAGAAATGAATCTTGCTGGCACTCGCCAGGAAGAGACATGGATTTCCAAAACAGGGACATTGTACGTTCTGGTTTCTCTGGATGTTAAAGCATTCAAAGATGCAGTTAGCAGTATGACTCAGCTAAGTGAAGAAATTCGTGCAGCTGTTGTTAGCCGTGCTGATAAGGCTTTTGCAGAACTGGATGCTGAGTAGATATTTTTTGGGCCACCTGGCAATTGTTGGGTGGCCTTTTTTTAGTGGAGTATTTATGAAACGTTGGTTGTTGTTATTCTCAATCATTGTATTTGTGTCTTCATCGGCTTTTGCAAGACAAAGAGTTGCTGTCCTGGATTTTACTGAAGAAGGCAATTACAGAGAAATCACTTCAAGTGATGTAGGGCATGTTACAAATCTGGTGCGCGAAGAGGCCAGGTTGATGCTCCCAACCTCCGAATACATTCTAATGACTCGCGAAAATATACTCGATTTGATTGGTGACAGGTCTATTGCTGATTGCATTGGCGATTGTGCTGTTGAAACTGGTCGTAGTATTGGTGCTGACTATATAGTTACTGGCAGGGTCTACAAGTTCAGTGGGCAGATGCGAGTGAGTATCGATATTCATGAAACTGAGGATGGAAATTTACTTTCAACAGTTCATGCAGGGGCTCCGTCATTACTGGAAGTCGAGCCTGAAGTTACTTTGAAAGCACGGAAACTCTTTGTTGCTGCCGGATTGGAAGTCAATCGCAACGGTGGTCATAAAATAATCAGTGATAATTCAGTTGGCTGGGAAATTGGTGATCAGGGGAAGTTGGTTGTTGATTTTAATTCTGACCCAGAAGGCGCAACCATTGAAATTAATGGCAGACCAATGTGGCTAACACCATGCTCCAGACCTATGGATCCTGGCATGTATGAGGTATCTATGAAAAAGATGCGTTATCTGCCACATACCGAAACAGTTATAATAGTTGAAGGATCGCAGGAAATAATATGGGATCTCGAGCCAAATTTTGGTTGGCTGAATATAAGAAGTGAACCATCGGATCTACAGGTTTCTATTAATGACAGAGCAGTTGGCAGGACACCAATAGATAACTACGAGCTGGCAAGTGGAACTCATGTTGTGTTTATAGCGGACCCAAGTTTTCATCGAGCTGGTGAGCAGATATTCATTGAAAGTGGTGAACGCCATAATATCTATCTTGAACCAGCGCCACGGCAAGGTGGGATTAGAGTCAATGCTGTTGATGAACTTGGAAATGCGGTAAATGCAGATGTTCTTGTCGATGGCAAAGCTGTTGGCAAAACGTATCAGCCAATCAAATTGCTGGTAGGTGAATATGAAGTTGCAGTTATTAATAATAAATACAGATGGAGCAAAGATATAACAATCGAAGAAGGCGAGTACGAGCAAATTTCAGCCAAAATTGAAGACAAGATTTTTATCCCAAAAAGTGACTATGGCTGGGATTGGGGACTGAACTTGTTTTTTGGCAGCATTGATGTCCGTGATGCGTTGCCACAGTACGAGTTTGAAGGAAATAGTGACTTGGAAAGCCAGCTTGGGGGAGACCTGGAGGGGAATTTGTTCGGGTTCCGATGTTCTCTAGGATTCGCCTTGTATTCTCAAACTGAAGATGAAGAAGACCTGTTTTCTTTTACCATGGCAGTCAGAAAAGACATTCCTGGTTTTCCCAATTATTATCTGATTTGCAAGAAGGAAAGTTATCAGGGAAATTACATTTCACAAAATGAAGAATTTGTTCTGGCAAATATGGGCGGCACTTCTTTGGGATACGGTATTGGTCTGCAGGTTGGAGATCGATTCAATGATGGTGGGCAAGAGGATGGTAGTCATTGGTTCCTGGAAGTTATGAAAGTGAATTATGAGATGACAGTCGGCTCGAACCCAAGTTATTTTGATCAGACCGGATTCATGCCGAATGGTATTGAAATAAGACTTGGTATGGGATTTCATGCTTTCAGTTCGAAAGGTCGTTGATGAGATATAGAGGATTATCAATGGCAAGTAAACTGGCATTACTGGCTCTACTGTTTCTTATTGGATGTGGTGGAACTCCACCGGCAAAAACAGATTATTCTGCAATCAAGGAAAGAGCATCCGGGGCTAACTATCCAGAAGCACAATATATTGTTAGTCGCGGGATAAGTAATACCAGCCAACGTGAAGCAGATCTCGATGCCAAAGCACAAGTTGCTGAACAGGTTCGTTCAAGCATAAGAAGTGAAGTTACTGCGTTTGCCAAAGCTGTGATTCTCAACGGTAGTTCCAACGACTCTGAAGTACTGACTTCAAAAATCCAGGCCTCAGCGGAGTTCTCAAGAGCAGAAATGATCAAGATCGCCCGTGGATCCCGAAAACGAATCAAAGGCCAGTATCAAAGTGTTGCCTATATCTCAAGAAGTGAGCTATCGCAAATCCTGATTGCAGAATACGAACTTGCGGCGGTTGCTTTTCACCAGCATGACAACCCCGATCTTGCAAATGACCTGGCAGCTTTTACATCGTCATGGAAGCAGGCAAAGAGAGCTTATACACAGATGGCGGCAACTGCGTGTGAAATTCAGGCTGTGACTCGCAGACCTTATCAGCCGCTTGCAAGCGATCGAGAATTGCTGAAAAAATACAATCGGCAACGATTAACCTGGCTTTCAAACATTCATGTTGCGGTTCGCATTAGAGATGGTGGTAATATCGATACGTATGCAATGGCTGAATCAATCAGTGGTGCAATGACTGAACTTGGCCTTGTTGCTGATGGTAACAAATGTACCGATGGGTTGTTGTTGCTTGATCTTACACCATCGGTCAGCTGGAAAAAGTTTTACGGAAACGATGTTTGTGAAGTCACCCTTAGTGGCAGTTTGGAAAATTGTGCAACCGGGAATGTTCTTTCTCAGGTCTCAATAAGTGGTCTCAATGGTGAGGGAAGAGACCCTATTCGCAAGATGCACAACAGGGCAACGCCAGAGAAGATAGCTCCTATGCTGAGTGAATCGCTGGAGCATGTTCTGCCATTTTAACTCAATAGCATTCCTTATCTTCATAGTTAACTAGACATTAACCAGTGCAATGGATTATCATACTTGTGAGCATATTTTATTATCGCTGACTGCAGGAGCACTCATGAAACGGATTAAAACCAAACTATCGAATTCTGATCCAGCTTTTGTTGCCAATTCAGAGCATAACAAGGCATTAGCTGATTCTCTTGCTGCCAAATTGGCTGAAATAAGTCGCGGGGGAAGTCAGAAAGCTTGTGAACGTCACTTGTCTTTGAACAAGCTGATGGTTCGTGACCGTATCGACAAGCTGGTAGACCCTGGAACTCCATTTCTGGAACTGTCACCACTTGCAGCAGACGGTGTTTATCCGGATGTTGTGCCAGCAGCTGGTTTGATCACCGGTATCGGCACTATTCACAACAGACAAGTGATGATTGTTGCCAACGATGCGACCGTAAAAGGTGGCACTTACTATCCAATCACAGTTAAAAAGCACCTTCGAGCTCAGGAAGTTGCTATGGAAAACAATCTGCCTTGTATTTATCTGGTAGATTCCGGTGGAGCCTTTTTGCCGATGCAAGCCGATGTATTTCCTGATCGTGAACACTTTGGCCGTATTTTCTACAACCAGGCCCAAATGTCGGCAAAAGAGATTCCGCAGATTTCTGCAGTTCTTGGTAGTTGCACCGCTGGTGGTGCCTATGTGCCTGCAATGAGCGATGAAGTTGTTATCGTCAAGGATCAGGGAACAATTTTCCTGGGTGGACCGCCACTTGTAAAAGCTGCAACTGGTGAAGATGTTACAGCTGAAGATCTTGGCGGCGGCGATGTGCATACCAGAATTTCCGGCGTTGCAGATCATTTGGCCAATGACGATGAGCACGCTTTGTCTATTGTCCGTGACATCGTGGAAAATCTTGGTCCTGTTACAACTGAAACTATTCCAACTGACACACCTGAAGACCCGGCATATCCAGCTGAAGATCTGTATGGCATTGTTCCTGCCGATACAAAAACTCCTTATGACATTCGTGAAATCATTGCCCGACTGGTAGATGGCAGCAAGATGCACGAGTTCAAACCGCGGTATGGTTCAACTCTGGTCTGCGGTTTTGCTAAAATTCATGGCATGAGTGTTGGAATCCTGGCAAATAACGGGATTTTGTTCAGTGAGTCTGCTTTGAAGGGTACTCACTTTATCCAGCTCTGTTGTTCTCGCAAGATTCCTCTGGTTTTTCTACAGAACATTACCGGATTCATGGTTGGTAAAGATTATGAGCATGGTGGAATTGCCAAAGATGGCGCCAAGCTGGTTAACGCAGTTAGTAATGCCAATGTGCCAAAGTTTACTGTGATTGTTGGGGGCAGTTTTGGTGCAGGAAATTACGGAATGTGTGGCAGGGCCTATCAGCCAAGGCTGTTGATGATGTGGCCGAACGCAAAAATATCGGTAATGGGTGGCGAACAGGCTGCTGGTGTACTGTTGCAAGTAAAGAAAGATCAGCTTGCACGCAGAGGTGAATCGCTCGATGCAAAAGGCGAGGCAGCAATCGTTGATCCAATAATTGAAAAATATGAAACAGAAGGTCATGCTTACTATTCAAGCGCCAGATTGTGGGATGACGGAGTAATTGATCCTGCTCAAACCCGCGATATTCTGGGGCTGGCCATTGCGGCGAGCTTGAACGCACCAATTTCTGAAGTTAATTACGGAATTTTCAGGATGTAGGAGAAAAATGTCGAAAATTACAACTCATTGGCACGGCCGGGTTCTGGTTGTGACACTGAATAGACCAGAAGCGCACAATGCATTTGACCATGAAATGGTTGTCTCGTTGCGCGATATTTTCAGCTCAGTTGACAAGATGGATCCCAAGCCTCATGCGGTTGTTCTGCAATCCGAGGGCAAAACGTTCTGTGCTGGTGGTGACCTGAACGATATGCGTACGCTGGGTAAGGCAGATTATGAAACCAATCTGGAATCTGCTCGTGAACTTGCTGAAATGTTTCGTGCAATCAGACTGTGCAGTGTACCGGTTGTAGCCCGTGTACAGGGCAGTGCATTTGGTGGCGGTGTAGGCCTGATCTGTTCCTGCGATATCGCAGTTGCGGCAGAAGGGTCGTTACTGGCGCTGACTGAAGCCAGACTGGGACTGGTAGCTGGAGTGATATCTCCAATGGTAATCGGCAAAATTGGACTTGCGGCTGCAAGAACACTTTGTTTGACTGGTGACCAGATTGATGTTGCAGAAGCGCATCGGATAGGGATGGTTGACCGGGTATGTGCACCTGAAAATCTTGACGATACTGTACACAAAGTTGTTGAGTCACTGCTTAAAGGTGGCCCAACTGCACTTGCCAATATAAAACGCTTGATTGAAGGCGTTCAGTCTTCAACTTTTGATGAAAGTTTTGAATTTACTGCCAAGATGATTGCAGAAGCCAGAACTTCTGATGAGGCACAATCTGCACTCGATGCATTTTTCAACAAAAAACCTGCTCCATGGATAAACGATGACTAAACCGTTCAATAAAGTACTGATAGCTAATCGTGGCGAAATTGCCTGCCGAGTAATCAAGACCTGCAAAGAGTTGTCCATTCCAACTGTGGCCGTTTATAGCGATGCAGATTCAAACGCCAAACATGTTCAGTTGGCAGACCAGGCTGTAAATATTGGTCCGGCATCACCGCTGGAGTCATATCTGGTATTGGATAAGATTATTGATGCCGCAAAACAGACAGGTGCCGATGCAATTCACCCTGGCTATGGTTTTCTGAGTGAAAACGGAGATTTTGTAAACAGCTGTAAAGAAAATGAAATCACTTTTATTGGCCCGGCAGCTGAAGTGATGAATGTGATGGGCGAAAAGACTGCCGCTCGCAAGAAAATGGAAGCTGCGAGTGTGCCTGTTGTCCCTGGTGAATACCTGCCGGCTCCTGATGGTGAAAATATCGATATCGATGCCTTGAATGCTGCCGCAGAACGAGTTGGTTTCCCAATACTGGTAAAAGCTGCTTATGGTGGCGGTGGTAAAGGGATGCGCCTGGTCAGAGACCCATCGGAATTGGTTTCTGCAACTGAAGCTGCAGTTCGTGAGGCGATAAAAGCGTTTGGTAACGGGCTTGTCTACATCGAACGGTATCTGGAGAATCCAAGGCATATTGAATTTCAGGTTTTTGGTGATTCCCACGGAAATTATGTTCATCTGGGCGAGCGGGAATGTTCAATTCAGCGCAGGCATCAGAAAATAATTGAAGAAACTCCTTCAACTGCTGTTACTCCAAAATTGCGTAAAGCGATGGGGAATGCGGCTGTTGCTGCTACTGCTGCTGTTGAATATTGCGGAGCCGGAACAATTGAGTTCCTACTGGATGAAGATGGCAGTTTCTATTTCCTGGAAATGAATACTCGTTTACAGGTAGAACATCCGGTGACAGAAATGGTCACAGGACTGGATCTGGTTTCTGCTCAACTGCAAGTTGCTTCAGGTGGGAAACTTCCTTGGGCTCAGGAAGAAATTACATTCAACGGTCACAGTATTGAATGCAGAATCTATGCTGAAGACCCAGCGAACGATTTCATGCCATCGTTGGGTAAGCTATTGCTTTACAGAGAACCTGATACACGGGTTGATTCAGGTGTTACTGAAAACGATGAAATCACAATGCATTATGATCCGATGATTTCCAAACTCATCACTTTCGGCAATGATCGTCAATCGGCAACAACAAAAATGATTGAAGCTCTACAAAATTATCCAATTCTTGGTATTACAACCAACGGTGAATATCTGAGAGAGATTTTGCAACACAACGCATTTGCAGATGGCCACACCACAACCAGTTTCCTTGGTAAATATTTTGAAGATTGGAATCCGTCAGGCTGTGTTGATACACAGGTGGCTCAGGCAGCTATTGCCGCAGGTGACGCAGAAAATCAGACTTCACCATGGAGAACAGTCGGTCATTTTCGGTTAAAAGGTCTGGGACTAGATTTTAAATTGCTGAATTCAAAAAATGGACAGGTTGATTTTATTGTAGCAGGTCAGCAGAAGAGAGCTTGGGTTGCAACGGATCAAGACAGTCGGATGTCGTTTATTGATGGGCATTTATGTAAATTTCATGCAGTCGATGCAGCTTCCGATGACACAGATGCTGACCCTCAAAGCCCGCATATTGTATCGGACATGCCAGGTAAAATTGTGAAACTTCTGGTTTCAGCTGGTGATACAGTGAAAGTTGGCCAGCCTTTGATAATTGTTGAAGCAATGAAGATGGAAACTGAAAAAAGATCACCTGTCGATGGAACTATTGCCTCTGTTTTTGTAGAACAGGGACAGACAGTTTCTGAAGGTGACTCATTAATCGATATAACTCTCGAGGGCGAGTAATGAAAAAAATTGGGCTGGTACTTGGTGGCGGTGGTGCACGTGGCGTTGCTTCAATTGGTATTATGAAAGCACTCTATGAGCGTGATCTGAGACCCGACGTAATTGTAGGGACCAGTATGGGCGCAATGATTGGCGCATTTTTGGCCGATGGTTACAGTCCTGAGCAGATTCATCGTATTGCAAAGAAAACTTCCTGGTTCAAAGTCCTCGATTTTGCTGGCACTGCCGGTATACTGAAAGGGGACAGGTTCGATAAATGGCTCCACGAACAACTTCCCGCAGAATTTTCTGATTTGAAAATCCCGTTGGTTGTAACTGCTGTAGACATAGACACAGGCGAACTGCTTACACTCAGAGATGGTGATCTACCCCTTGCAGTACGTGCAACCTGTGCATTCCCTGGAGCTTTCGTACCGGTAAGTGTTAATGGCCGCAACATGGTTGATGGAGGCTTGAGAAGTACTGTACCTGTTCATATTCTGAAAGATTTCGATATCGATACAATAATTGCCTGTGATTTTCAGCCACCACTGAACAGAAAAGTGATTGATGAGGGAGTTGTTGATAAACCGATGGCCGCATTGACCCGGTTTTGGGAGTCGGTCACATTCAAGCGACGCAACCTCGCAGCAGACATCTTGTTGAAGGCTGTAGATATTTTACAAACTGACATTTGTCATCGGCAACTTGAAGAAAATCCACCGGATCTGTTAATCAGACCTCCAATGCCAAATATCAATCTGGAAGATTTCAATTCACTTGAAGAGATTATCGATGCCGGTTACAACGAGACTGAAAAAGCTCTGAATGAGGCAGGCTGGTGAAAAAACAATTCCATGCCGAGTTAATGCTTTTAGTGGTTACCTTCTTTTGGGGCCTGTCGTTTCCTGTTATCAAGGTTGCAACTCCATTTATATCGCCGGTTTTATTTGTATCAATCAGATTTACGATAGCCACACTTCTGCTCATTGCTGTTTGGCCATTTACAGGTATCAAATTCAGTGAATTGATAGACAAAACTGCAATAAAATGGGGCTCGATGATGGGGTTCCTGATTGCAGTGGGTTATGCAAGTCAAACTGTTGGTTTGCATTACACTTCTCCTAACAATTCAGCGTTCATTACTGCTTTAAGTGTAGTGATTGTCCCATTTCTGCTGTTCACATTCCATGGAATCAGGCTATCGAAATATCTTGGTGCTGGTGTATTGCTGGCACTAGCTGGTCTGGCTCTGATGACTCGCCCTGATCTTGGCCAGTTGAATCGTGGCGATATCTGGACTTTGCTATCGGCTATTAGTTATGCAGTCTATCTGGCTCGATTAAATTATGCTCTGGATAAAGTCTATTATATGAACCTGCTTTTCTGGACACTGACCAGTTGTACTCTTTTTACATCGATTTATACGGTCTCGCTTGAGCAAGTTTATATCACCTGGAACGCCGAAGTAATAATGGCTCTGATTGTAACTGCTACATTGTGTACCTTGCTCGGTATTTATCTTCAAAACAGGTACCAAAGATTCACAACACCAACCAGAGCAGCTTTGATTTTTTCCAGTGAGCCTGTTTTTGCAGCTCTGTTTACTTGGCTGGTTTTGCATGATGGTCTTTCACCATCTGGTTTTATTGGTGCGACATTAATTCTGGGAGCTGTTATACTGGTTGAGTTGGGTGGAACAAATAAGGAAGGCATCAAAATGAAAGTATTATTTATTTGTAATGCCAACTCATGTCGAAGTCAGATGGCTGAAACCTGGGCGCGTAAGTTGTTCCCGGCAGACTGGGCTTGCGAAAGTGCCGGTCTGACGCTGTTTCCAATTGTCGACCACACCAGAAATGCGATGCAGAGGGTCGGGCTTGCCATGACAGGGCAGAAGAGCAAGTCGATAGACACAGTTAACCTTGATTCTTTTGATTTGATTGTAACGCTTAGTGAGGAGTCTGGGCAATTTCTGCCAAACAAAGTTTCTAATGAAAAACAT
>JAAESD010000017.1 GCA_024229695.1 bacterium | reverse complement strand
TATTACGATGCCCGGTCCAGCCGCTAACGAATTATTACCCTTGCCGGGCCCAGTACCAGCACCGTACCCAGTTGATGCAAGCGATGCGGGGTTGGAACCACTCCAGTGCGACTCACCACGAAAACCTAGCATACTGCTACCCGCACCATCAGCCGCCATACCCCCGCTTGAGTCTAGGCTGGTAGAATTCCCCCCTTGAATATTTAAGTCACCACCTGTCGCAGTACCTCCGGCCGTCGGAGTATTGGCAGTTATAACTCCACCACCACCACCGTTTGCGGTGATCGTGTTTGTTCCGTCAGCCCATATGGAATTGCCGCCATTACCCCCGGCTGTATCATTTGAGCTGGTTGCCGCGCCTCCTGCTCCAACGGTAATTGTTGCGGTAGAAATTGTAGAAACATCAAGAAGTTTTTTTGCGTAGCCGCCACCTGCTCCTCCGTGCCGCTGATTATCGGTGTTATCAGATCGACTACCAGCGCCTCCACCACCTTGGAGTTCCATGAGGACTTTAGTGACTCCAGTTGGCCTTGTCCAAGTTCCTGATGAAGTAAAGGTCTGTACCGATGATAGTCCAGTATCTACACCACTTAGTTTGGTTGAAGCAATTGCAGCACTTGCATTTACATCGGCATTGACAATAGTGCCATCTTCAATCGTTCCTGTTGTAACTTTAGTTATTGCCATAGTTTATTCTCTAAGGTTTCGTTGGCCATGTAGCACCATCAACGTGTGCCTTGGTTGTTTTACCAGAAGGCAAGTCTCGTAGTGCCTGTCTATAAGTTGTCATATCAGATGACATCGTGACATCTGACAGAGCATAGAAATCTGTTTCTGCTATTAGACGATCACGGTCTCGCCGCATACCAGCAAGTGCTCTGGCATCTTCACCAGCAGCCCATGCCGCTTCTTCGTTGTCTCTTGCAGTTTCTTCGTCTGCGGTTAGTTGGACGGATACACCGTCTACCATTTTAAATCTGGGCATAATTATTTTTCCTTACTACTATTTATACTATTTGACACCGAACATATATATGTTGCCGTAGAAATTTCCCGATGAAGGTTGAAACTTGATTGCATTGATGGCACTAAGATTATTAAAATAGCCAGCAATATAATTATTATCTATCCTTGGTCCTGCAACATGAACATTCGTGGTACTGTAAAAATGTTTTACCCTGTCTGTGCTTGCCGGCCGAAACAAATGTAATTCGCCGACACTTGCAGTATCTGCTGCATTATCAAGGTAGTACATTAATAACTGAAAATTGGTTGTATTAGCTTCATCAAAACCAGTTTGATACGTCAAAGCAGCCCCACCATCATTTTCTTGGTGATACGCCATATAGATTGATGAAACAATATTGATTCCATAAGAAGAACCACCATCAGTTGAACATTGAAAATCAATATCTGCGGTTAATGTTTCGGCATGAATATCAACCATGTAAAAAACATATTCGTCATAAGTCGAATCAATACCACTGGTAAACTCCACACTTGTAGAATTACTTGCCGTTTGAGTTGAAAGAAGTTTTAGTGCGCCGCTCATGATGCCACCAGTCCGTATTGTTTGATGACTCCTGTAATCGTTCCCGTATTAAATTTGAAGTCTATTTCTGTAATTGCTGTGGTAGTGTTTATATATCCTGCAACAAAGTTATCAAGCGTTCTTGGTGATGAAGAAAAATACTCGTTGAACCTAGAGTAAAAATGCTTAACGTAAGTAGTTGAAGCGGGATTAAATAAAAATAATTCTCCCGCACAAGTAGCATCTGCATCACCGCCTGTTGCTCTTGTTAGTTTTTGGTAGGCAGTTCCTTGTGCTTGGTCGTCATTCGCTTCGTACTGCAATGTGCCTCCCGAACCGCTTTCAAGATTATCAGCATCAAAAAATGTAGTGGTCATTGTTTCATTAAATCCTGAACCACCAGAGGCATTCACTTGAAACTTTAACTCTTGTCCCGCAGTTGATGGAAATAAATCAATACCCACACACTTAAAAATCTTGTAGCCAGTCAGGTCAGTAAACGAGACACTGCTTGCACCTGATGGTGTTGAAGTGTTTAGTAGTTTCCAATCGCTCATTATTTAATACCCCACATCTTGATCGTGCCTTCAATGTTTCCACCACCAACCATATTAAACTTGACTGCGTTTATCGCAGAAGTGGTATTGTAGTATCCTGCCACGAAAGGATTTTGCTCAGCGGCAAGGTAAAAGTTATAACTAAACTTACTATGAAAGTGCTTAACGTAGGTTGTGCTTGCGGGGTTGTAAAGAATGAACTCTCCGGCAAGGTGTGCGCCGGGGGTATTGTTGCCGCCAGCAGATTGAGATGAATTCGCCATATTCTCAGCAAATGTTTGGGGGTTAGTTGACTGAGCTAAATCCCGTGAACCTTCGTACAACAATGCACCTGTCGTGTCCCAAATAATCGTTTGATAGGATTTGAAAAAGGTACTTGTTGTTGTCACACCGTAGGACGTTCCTCCGTTAGTTGAAGCAGCCATCTGTAAAATTTCAGTGTTTACAATTGGTGCAACACCATAAAATGAAAAGACGTATTGTTTGTAGGCAGAAGTAATACCAGTTGTGAATTCAATACTTGCCGCACTAGCTGTGGTCTGAGATTGAATCAGTATTGCTGAATCTGTTACCGCACCTGCTACACCAAACAGGGCGACTTTGTTAATGCCGAAAGGCATTACTTCATATCCGCACCAGCGAGAAAACCATACCATCGGGTGCCGGCGTCAACAGTGGTGAATGTTAGCACATCAACTCCAGCAGTTG
>JAAESD010000016.1 GCA_024229695.1 bacterium | reverse complement strand
TCCTGGCTGAAACGTTTCGCGTCAATCACGGAAGATATTTTGGTACAGTTTTCCTGCACTTCTGTCACAACATTTGCGTGTACAACTCTGATTCTTTCCTCATCTAGTTCATCCGTAGTAGATGGTGGCATTTTTTTCGGCCATTCGTTTGTACTTAACCACTCTGGCCCTTCTTTCCACAGTGTGTTCTCTTTAAGTTTCGAAGCATTTATCCCTCTGGAGCCGATATCCGCCGGATTACAATCTGTAGGACAATATCTCCAGGCGTCTCTTGATGTCAACTGTAATATTTCTCGTACTCTGTTTTGAACAAACGGCTTCCATTCTCCAATATTCTTTATCCACAACAATGCTGTGAAACTATCTAACCACAATGTGGTATTCTGCACGTTAATTTGACTCTCTAAAGCTTTCTGAACAGTGTCCATCAGCCTTGCGAGAATTCTAGCTGATGTTAATTCCAAACGTGGAATCGATTGCTCTTTTATCGGCGCCACTCTGGTTTTCGAAGTCAATAACTGTGCTCTTGTAACCGACTCTTGTTTGCATAGAATGTACACTGCTGCACAGTACGCCTTAATGCTTGCGTCGGCAAATCCGTGAAGTGAAATTTCCACAACCTTTCCATCAATTCTTGGGTAGATACACCTTGGAAACAAGATCTCGCTTGTAACTTTCAACTCTGTCAACCATTTCTGCCATTTCCTCAGAAACTCTTCGCCTGGTGCTTCATCCCATCCAAGTTTGCTCTTGCAAAGCTCCTGCAGCAAGATTTTTGCGGTTACGATAATAGGACTCACAAGTCCTAACGGATCAAACACACTTGCCACCACACTCAGAAGATTTCTCTTTGTAAGCTCCATGCCTTCTGCTCTGCTTACGATGTCTTGAAACTCAAAAACCAGGTCGTCGCTTACTTTGTTCC
>JAAESD010000015.1 GCA_024229695.1 bacterium | reverse complement strand
TCCATAATTATGTGGTTTTCGCTATCGGGAAATGAAGAACGAGCGGCGGCCAGTTGAGATCGATCAGATGTCATGGCAACACATCTGCCCTGTAAATATCCTGCCACAACTTGGTTGAGATCCTGATATTTTATTGGCGTATATGAAAGCTGTCTTTCCTGAAAAGCATCATTGAGATTCTGTTCAGTTGTTGTCCCTGAACCTACGCATATATTGGCAGAATCTAAATCTCCAATCTTATTTATATTGCTCGTTCGTTTTACCATTAAACCCTGTCCATCATGGAAAACTGCCGGCGAAAAGCTCAGGCCATTTCCCCCGGCCGCATCTCTGCTGAGGTTGAAAGTGGTGTTTCTAGACAGGAGATCAATCTCGCCTGTTTTTAATGCAGTGAACCTTTCTGGCGCTGTAAGAGCTCGATATTGAACCTTTGATTCATCACCAAGAAATGCAGCTGCCATGGCTCTGCAGATGTCTACATCCAAGCCCTTGTAGCTGCCATCACTTGCGAGAAAGCTGAATCCAGGAATCTTGCCACTCACTCCGCAATGAAGTTGGTCGCGTTTTTTAATTAAATCGAGTCGTGTTGAGCTTTTCGTGCTG
>JAAESD010000014.1 GCA_024229695.1 bacterium | reverse complement strand
CGGTTAACGCAGCTATCAATTATTCGATGTTTGTAATTGGCGTAATTATACTGTTTAGTTGTATTTTCTTGTGGGCAAATCCGTTGAACAGCAAGAGGTCTTTATTATGGTGAAATATGCTTCGCTTCTGATACTTGTTTTACTTATCGGTTGTGGTCAGGAAATTGTCTGTACCGGTATGTGTGCTGGCGATGAGCTGGTCTGTTCTGCTTTGGAAAAAGCTGGAGATAATCGTGGTGAGCTTGAGAAAGTTTTGCGTCACTGCAAAACAAATTCAATGAAGCATAAAGCAGCGAAGTTTCTGATTGCGAATATGGAAGGGCACAGTTTTTATCGATTTGCTTTATTGGATAGTCTGGACAACGAGCTTGAAATAGATGTTCTGGCTTATCCAGATTATGAGATGCTATGTGCTGCGTTTGACTCTGTAGAAGTAGATGTTGGCGAACTGCATTGGGACACCACAGACCACCAGCCAGACCTTGAATATATTTCTGCCGATTACCTGATTGAAAACATCGATCTTGCTTTTGAAGCTTGGCAAAACAGGCCGTGGGCTAAAGAGATGAACTTTGATGACTTCTGCAATTTTGTTCTGCCATACAGAGGAAGCAGTGAACCGCTTGAACAATGGCGACAGTATTTTCTGGATCGATATAAAGATTTGCCAAGCCAGATGACAGACCCGACCGATCCGGTTGAAGCAGTTTCATTGATTAACAAGGACATCAAGTCCTGGTTTACTTTTGACCCCAGATTTTACAGGCATCCAACTGACCAGGGGCTTTCTGAAATGCTTGCCTGTGGACTTGGCCGATGCGAAGACATGACCAACCTTGCAATTTACGCAATGCGGGCCAACGGACTTGGCGTAACCAGTGACTACACTCCAGCCTGGGCCGATACAGGTAACAACCACGCCTGGAATGCAATTCTGATTCCTGGTGGAGGCGTCGTTCCGTTTATGGGGTGTGAAAGTGAACCGGGGGATTACAATTTACGCAGGCGTATGGCAAAGGCATATCGGAAAAGTTATGCCAAAAATTATGACAACCCGATTTATCTGCGAACCAATGACGACGAAAAAATTCCAGGCTGGCTGCGAGGCAGAAGCTATAAAGATGTTACAACAAATTATACCCCAGTTGCTGATGCATCGATCAAACTGACCAGTTATAACGAGGTACAATTTGCTTACCTTTGCGTTTTCAACAGTGGTGAGTGGACAGCAATACATTGGAGT
>JAAESD010000013.1 GCA_024229695.1 bacterium | reverse complement strand
TTCTTGAGATGTTTTGCAGCAACCAGAGCATCTCCTCCATTGTGTCCACTGCCAATAAATACAATTAAGGTGCCAGGATTGGGAAAGAACTGGGACACAGCTTTTGCAATTCCCAGACCCGCTTCATCCATGAGCGGCTCGGGATTTAACCCTCCCTCAATGAGTTGATTCTCGGCTTCAGCAATTTCTTCTGGATTGAGGATCATAATGAGCCGCTATTAATTGCGTTAATATAACACTAAAATTGCATTCAAATTTCAGTTTGATTGGCGAAATTTTAATATGCCCATCGCAACGGCTTCTGCGATCCGTTGCCTGTACTCTGGATCCAGTGCCCGGTACCGATCTGAAGAATTTGATAGGAATGCGCATTCCAAAAGAACGGCCGGCCGATTATTTTTGGATAGGACTAGGAAGTTGGCTTTTTTGACTCCTCGGTTACCTGCCCTCGTCTTGTATAGTGCAGCCGATTGCACCATATGAGCAAGTTTGATGCTTTGTTTGTTCTTGCTGTGATAAAAGGTTTCAATGCCTGCAGCTTTTCTGCTGCGTGCATGGTTAAAATGGATGCTGACAAAAATGGCACCCGATTCTGCGTTTGCAATTCTTGCTCTCCTTGGAAGAGAAATGAATGAGTCATTGGAGCGAGTCAGCTTTGTGCTAATTCCTTGCGACCTTAAATAAACATCGACCCTTCGTACAACATCAAGGGCAAGATGTTTTTCGAAGGTTAATCCGAAAGTACCTCCAAGGTCATGACCCCCATGACCAGCGTCTAGGATAACTTTTGTGAAAGGAACCGCTTTAGCTTCATTCTGTGAACAATTAAAGATTATCAGCAAGAAGAACAGACTGAATAATCGGCAAGTGTTATAGATTCTAAAATTACTCACTACTGGATACTTCGTATTTAAAAGGTAAAACGGCTTCTAATTTGATATCAGACCAGGAGGCAATTCAGAAGCAGACCG
>JAAESD010000012.1 GCA_024229695.1 bacterium | reverse complement strand
GTGTAACGATAACTGTTCGTTTTGAAAGATTTTCTGTTTGCCCTTGTCTCAACTCCAAAATGGCCCATAATATTTTGTCTTGGGAAAATAATAGCAGTGGTTTTAATGATACTAGTCAGGAACAAACTCCTATCTTTAGCAGGCAGGAAGCTCTGGATCGGTTCGGAAAATTTGATCAGAATATGTCCCACATCTTTGCACTCCTGTCATCACGAAAAGAGGGGTCCACGAATGCTGGTCAATCTGGTAAAGCTGCTCGAACAGAGATATCAACCTCAACAACTGGTGGAATTGACAACTGTGAGAATGGGTCACCCCCTATTCTTCCTCTTCCTGCACCCTACCAAGATAACCTACATCAGGCTCGGGCTTCCCAATTTCTACTGTCTCTCGAGGAGCAGTGACCAGCATGCCTCCAGCCCTTTCTTTCAGCACTGCAGTATCATCCAGTTGGGCACAGTATTGGTGTGTGGATGCTAATAAGGCTGTTGTTACAGAACTGATTACAGCCAAGCAAACAGGGGTTATGCTCAGGTTAATTTACTTATTTTCGGGTATATGATTCACCTCTTTTCCTTCACCGCAGTGAACGGAAATTGTCAAGACTGCTGTATTCAGGTTAATTAACTTATTTCTGG
>JAAESD010000011.1 GCA_024229695.1 bacterium | reverse complement strand
TATATTCCTACAGACAATTACAAGAAACGATATTGAGCCACTTTTTAAATGTCAAGCCTTGTCCCTAAGTTGTTGTAAGTATTAATCTTTCCAACTATTCACAAAAGATTTTCTGGGTAACTTCCTCTGTAGCCCGGTTGTTTGCTCTGGTGGTTTTCGTTCTTCTTTGATTTCATTCTTTCGCATGGCGATCTTTTCAAGGTTCGGTTGCAATACATGAAAGGCAGCCAAACAATAAACCCATGTATCTAATGCCTCATTCCTTTCTCTGATTGGTTTAAAGACCAATCTCTTTTGACCCTTAACATATTTGATCATCCTTTTTTCTGAGGTCAGCTGCTTGAAGTATTCTTCATCCAATTCAGATGGAAAATGAATGTAACCGGGTGCAACGTCTTCCACTTGAAGCCAAGAGAATATCACTTCTTTGGCAGTGTCGGTTCCTACAGGCACCAATGGGATTCTCTGCTTTCCTGTTTGAGTGGGTCTACCAGCAATCAACTTTCCAGCTGTACTCATTCCCTTGATTGCAAATATTCTTCTGCCTGATTTACCTTTGCAAAAATTATAGACCGATTGAGTTTGATAACCAGAGTCAACAGCGGTGCATGCAATACCAATGAAGCTGCCATCATCCTTCTTGTATTTCTTTTTTAAATACTCATCCAGTTCTTTCCATACTGCTGATTGTGAAGTCTCTCCCCAGAATATCTTGTATTCGATTACATAAGATTGAGAATCCAAAGCCCAACCAATTGTTTGTATTTCAATTCGTTCTTTTTGTATATCGACCCCAGCTGTAACAACCAGCACATCTTTTGGAATCAGTGTTGCATCATAATTCTCTCGCCTTGCCATTAGTTCATGTGTCTCGATCTCAGTTCCCTGATCAGTCCATACTTCACCCAAAGCTGTGTTGATAAAAGTCTTTAATTGTTCCGGGTGCTTCTTCACTTCCAGAAATGTTTGAACCATGCTTTCCCAAGTTGACCAAGGTGAATACAGTTCTGAAATATGGAACCCAGCCACACGATTGGTTTCTTCACTTGCCTTCCATTCGCCATCTTGCAACATCTTAATTTTCTGCTTTTCTTCAATGACACCGCCACAATGTTGGCAAGCATAATAAACTGTTTCCGGCTTGCCCTCATCCCACTGCACAAATTTCCATTCCAATCTTTGCTTCTCATCACAATGAGGGCATGGCACTAAATAGAATCGTTTATCAGATGTTTCCCATGCTGCTTGTATTCGACTCACTCCATCGATGGTTGGAGTTGATGCCATAAGAATCTTCCGGTTCCAGAATGTTTGAGTTCTTTTGATTGCCAGCTGTACGGGATCTCCTTCGGTTGCAGCGGAGTCTGGATAACGATCCACCTCATCGCACAACAAGATCCGCACTGGTCTTGATGCAAGTGAGGAGGCTGAGTTGGCACCGACCACTGATAGATTCCCTCCGGGGAACTTCTTGTGCAGCACTGTATTCTCACTGTCTCGGCTTCTAGGCTCTTTGACTTTGTTTGATAATGCTGGGCTTGCTTTCAACATGGGTGCCAGTCTGTCCTTGCTCCAAGTCCGAGCCATGTCCAATGTTGGTTGCAGCACCAAAATAGGGGAGGGGTTCTGTGCGATGTAATATCCGATGATGTTATTGATGATCTCGGTGGCACCAACCTGAGAAGATTTGGAAAAGACTACAACCTCAATGGATCGATCAGCAATGACATCCATGATCTCTCTTTGATAAGGCGCACGACTGGTTGACCAGTTGCCGGGTTCAGCTGATGATTCAGAACTAAGAACTCTGAACTGATCCGCCCACTGGCTCACCTTCAGATCCTTTGGTGCTTGGAATATCTTCAGTGACTTCTTCCACGCTTCCTCTATC
>JAAESD010000010.1 GCA_024229695.1 bacterium | reverse complement strand
TTCATAGCAGGCGGAGCTTATGCAACCGATCTTGGCTCAACTGCCCCTGAAAAAGGCAATGACCATATCGGAATCAATCATTCTTCCAACACCTTCAGGCAAGGTGGAGAAGACATAGCATCTGCAACTCCTATTGATGCGTTGCCATACTATGACACTGGCACAACAGCTGGTCATGTAGATGACTATGATGAAGAATGCCCTTACCCTGGCTCAACATCACCGGATGTTGTTTATGTTCTGAACCTTGCAGAAGGTGCATCTATCGATGTAGATATCTGCGAATCAGCTTATGACACTAAGTTGTACATCTATGATGACGCAATGACTGCTCTTGCATGTAATGATGATGCAGGTTGTGGTACTACTGGTTACATGTCAAAAATTGAAGCTTTTCCTGTAACTGCCGGTGTTAACTATTACATCGTTGTTGATGGGTATGGCGGAGACCAGGGAGACTACGTTATAAGTGTTGAAGGATATGAAGAATGTATTCTTGATCCACCTGCTCCCCCATTCACGCCTGAAGGCGAACCACATCTTGGCCCTGATTACGTAGATGTAACAAACGGTGGCTGTAATAGTGACCCTAATGTTTATGGTCAAATTGTTGGTGACGTAAATGGTGAAGCTGTTCTATGGGCTCGCTCTGGTTGGTACACATCCGGTGGCGATAACCGTGACACTGACTGGTACGAAGTAGTTGCTGGTGGCTCTCAGATTTCTGTTACTGCTGAATCGGAACAGGTTTTCTGGGTAGTTGCTGCCATGCCTCCATTTGATTGTGAAAATCTGACACTTGGCGCCGACGTTGAACTTCAGCCATGTGTAGAAGGTTCTTTTGTAATTGATACAGTTCCTGGAGAAACCTACTGGATTATTGCTCTGCCTACTACTTTCACAGGACCAGTTCCTGAATTCCGCTACATCCTGAATGTTAGTGGTCTTGAGGCTGACTTTATTCCAAGTGAATTCCCTGATATTGCACTCAGCACTACAGACCTAGACCTGGGTGATGTTCCAATTGGTGAAGAAGGCCAAGCTTTCGTGACAGTTCAAAATATTGGACTACAACAGCTGGATCTTACTTGTAGCGCTTCAGGCGACTTCTCTGTCATGCCTTCAGCAATGAGTCTTGATTATTTGGCTGAAGACGATTTGGTCATTACTATCACACCAATGTCTGGTGGATTGCACACTGGAACTTTGACAATCAATAGCAATGACCCTGACGATCCTGTTGTAACTGTTGCCTTGTCTTGCACAGGTGCAGATTCTCCAGTGATTGAAGTGTCACCCGCTTCCTTTGATGTCACAGTTGCCTCCGGTTCAACTGCTGACTATCCATTGACTATCAGTAACACTGGCGCAGTAGACTTGAACTACAGCATCGAAATTGCTGGTGAAGTAAGGTCAACTGTTCAATTTGGTGATACTGAAAACAATGACATAATTGCAAGTGGACAAGCTGTTCCAATTGCATCTCTACCTTGGACAGAACAAACTATGTCTATTGGTGGAACAACTGACATTGATGCTTCTTCAGCTCATGGTTCAGCATCAGGTTTGAATGCTACAACTCGTGGCGAACAAATCTTTGGTGATACAAGTAATGTCTACGGTCCTGGTGGAACCAGAAACCGTGGTAACTTCTTCTACTGTGATACCTCAACAACTCTGCTGGAGCACAGATTCTATCTGAATGCTACTGCTGCTGGTGAAATGTGGTTCCTGGTATATGAAGGTGCCTCTGACATTGGTACATATAACTTGATTAGTTCTGCACAAATTACTGGTGCAGGCCCTGGTGAGGGTTGGTACAGTTCAGGTGATATTGATGTACCACTTACCGAAGGTAACTATTACATCTTGACTACTTATTGGGATGCTGCTTGTAACTACTACAACCAGCAGGGTATTACTCCGTTCCCAATCGATACAGAATTTGGCCAACTTGTTACAGCTCTTGGTTGGGCCTGGGGATTCACCGCAGGTGTACCACCAGTAGCAAGCGTTGACGTTCCTGCTGATCCATTCAGTGGCGACCCAATAGCTTACCATCAAGCAATTGTAACTGGCTCAGGAACCAGCTGGCTTTCAGTTGCTCCTGCCAGTGGCACAGTTGCTCCAGCTGGCTCTGATGACGTTACAGTTACATTTGACACTGCTAACCTTTGTGGTGACAGCTACAGTGCTAGTCTTGTTGTAAGCAGCAACGATCTAGCTACCCCTGTAGTTACTGTCCCAGTCACAATGTCAATCACAGGCACTTCTCCAAACTTGGATGTTCCTCCAATAGCTGACTTTGGCGATGCGTTTGTTTTCGATATTGTTGACCAGACAATAACAATTTCAAACACTGGCTGTGCAACTCTGGATATTACTGACATAGTAACAACTGGTGATTTCTCTGCCAGTGAAGCTGCTGCTATACTTGAACCAGCTGAGACACTAGACCTTGTAGTTTCATTCTTCCCATTGACTCTTGGAGCTCATACTGGAACTCTGACATTTACAAGCAATGACCCTGATACTCCTGAAATGGTTATCGACCTGACAGGTAATGCTATCGGAGCACCAGTAGTTGGAACAACTCCTGATGCTATCGAACTGGTCATGAACTTGGGCAACACAAACTCCAGAACTCTTACAGTGTCCAACACTGGCGATAGTGATCTTGATTTTAATGCTGCTGCTCTATTGGATATTGTAGCTCGTTCATCTTATGAATACACACCTCATGCAAAAGGTGAAGAAGACCTTAATGTTGGTGGCAGAGGCAGTGGTGGACCAGATGCCTTTGGTTACTCATGGATTGACAGTGATGAGCCAGGTGGACCTACTTACGACTGGGTAGACGCTACTTCTGGAACACTCGCATTCAGTGAAGGCGATGACTCCAGTCATGGACCATTTGATATTGGATTCGACTTTGAATACTATGGTCAAACATTCAACTCTGTACTGCTTTGCTCTAATGGCTTTATCAGCTTTACAGACAACTCAACTCCATATTCAAATGGCATGTTCCCTGATCCAAGTTCTCCAGGAAACTGTATTGCTCCTTTCTGGGAAGACTTGAATCCTACTGATGGCGGTGATTGTTACATCCTTCAAGATGGCAACGATTTCATCATTCAGTATAACGCATTTGTACCTTACGGCGGAGCTGGTGGACCATACACATTTGAGGTAATCCTCAGTGCTGATGGCACCATCACTTACCAATACAACACAATGGGTGCTCCTGTGGATGGAGCTACAGTCGGTATGCAGAACGCTGACGGTTCTGACGGATTTATGGTTGTCTTCAACGCACCTTATATCCATGACGAATTGGCTATCGAAATTTCTGCTGGTGCCCCTTGGATGACTGTTTATCCAGAAGCAGGTACTGTACCTGCTGGTGGTACTTTAGATTTAGCTGTCGATTTCAACACCGAAGATGTTGATCTTGGTACTTACTATGGAGCTGTTCGGATTGATAGTAATGATCCAATTACTCCACAACTGGATGTTCCAGTCACTCTTGAAGTATCAGATGTTCAGGCAGTAATGCTTTCCAACTCATCAGTTATTGCTGATGCCGATGGCGTTCACTTGAGCTGGGAACTTTCATTGACTGAAGAAAATATTTACTTCAATGTTATGCGTTCACCAGCCGGTGAAAATAACTACGCAGCGTTGAATATCATTCCTGAAGCAAATACACCATTGAGCTATTTAGCCAGTGATACTTCAGCTGAGCCTGGCGTGAGCTACAACTATCGGGTGAATTTCTCACTTGATGACAATAGCAGCGTACTGTTCACTTCTGAAGCAATCATGGTTCCAATAATGCCTAATGCTTTGCATGCGAATGTTCCAAACCCATTCAACCCATCGACCAAAATTACTTATGACTTGAGTCAACCTTCAATGGTTAAACTGACGGTATATGATATCGCCGGTAGAGTTGTTTGTAACCTGGTCAACGAACATGTTGGCGCTGGTAGCCACGATGTTATCTGGGCTGGACAAAACAACAAGGGAGAGCCAGTTACTTCTGGTATCTACTTCTATCTTGTTGAAGCTGGCGATTTCCGTCAGAGCAAAAGGATGATGTTGGTTAAATAACCTGCATTGTTTTTTGAATTGCGCCCCGGGGAAACCCGGGGCGTTTTTTTGTGGAACAATCTATCTAGTAATCCTGTATCATGTCTGTCTATAACAAAGGGGTTACCAATGCGTTTGGCTGTTATGTTTCTGTTATTGATTCCGACTCTTGCTCTCTCTGCCGAAATTATTACACCTGTTGAAATATGGCGTGCTGGTGGCCAGGATGATGAAGACGTTTTCTTTGGTGTCATCACAGCTGCCCAGCTTGCACCTGACGGAGATTTATGGCTTCTGGATATGCAGCTATCGACTCTTTATCAGTACAGTATTGAAGGTGAATTAATTGAATCCCTCGTGGTTGAAGGCGACGGCCCTGGTGAAGTCAGAGAACCAACAAGAATGTTTTTTACACCTGAAGAAAAAATTGCTCTAGTTAAAAATTTTCCAGGCGAAGTTGTAATGATTGAAACCGATGGCACTCCTGCCGGCAGCTTTTCATTTGGCGATGCTACTGAAGGTGGATTTTCAGGAATTGGAAATGTAACTCCATGTGGCAAACTTGTACTTGCAAGCGGAAGCCTATCAAGCTGGGATGGCAGTTCTTCCACTCGAACTGACTATTTGAGCCTGTTTGATTATCAGGGTGTTGAGCAAACAAATTTCTGCTCCAAAACATCGGAAAATGACATGGGTGGGAAAATAAGCTTTAACGAAGCAGAATCGTTTTTTGGAGGTCGTACTAGTGCTTGCTCAAAAGATGGAACTGTTTATTATGCCCCGCAAAGAAATGAATACCTGATTGTAGGTTTCAACTCAGCTGGAGAGAAAGTATCGGAAATAAAACGAGAATACAAACAGCGTAAAAGAACTGCTGAAGAAATTAAAGAACACAAAGATGGTTACACTGTAATAACAAATGGTGTTAAACAAGATGTTGATGTTGCCGTTGAACCGTATGCACAAGCTATCCGGCAAATTATGGTTCGAGATGACAACTCTATCTGGATTGCAAGCAGTCACTCTTTCAATGATCTTCCCGATGGGATTTATGGAATCTTTGATCATTTTTCAGAAGACGGAACATATATCGGAAAGGTTGAAGTACATCTGGATGCTGATCGTGAAAAAGACCATATCTTCTTCCCTTCTGACAACCTGTGTGTCGTAATTAAAGATGCATCGGCTGCTGTAAGCTCAATGTACTCCAGCGTTGAAGACGATGAAGAAGACTACGGCGATGCGGAGCCGCTCGAGGTTGTTGTATACAAACTTGACTAGCACACGCGCTTAAACTATTCTGGAGTCAACAATCCGTTAGGGGTGGTCCAACTGGACCTGAGAGAGTCCCTCCGAACCTGACCCGGGTCATACCGGCGTAGGAAAACGGCACTCCAACTTGCCTTCATGGCCAGTCCCCTATTTGTGGTGCTGGCTTTTTTTGTGAAGGACTCTTCATGTCTAGATTTTTCATTTTCTTATTGCTACCCGTGCTGGTGTTTGCAGCCGAAGCTCCAGTTGATACATCTGCTGTTACAATGGATGAAGTTGTAGTTAGCGCATCACGATATGGTGATGACCTGCACCTTTCTCACTCTAATATTTCAAAAGCTGAATTGGAGCAGAAAACCGGAGTTGTCGATATCCCAATGATGCTCACAGAAACTCCTGGCGTTCACGCCTACTCTGACGCTGGTAACGGTGTTGGATATACTTATCTGAACATTCGCGGGTTTGACCAGAAACGTGTCGGCGTAATGATTAATGGCATCCCTTTGAACGACCCTGAAGATCACCAGGTCTACTGGGTGGATCTGCCAGATTTTGTAAATAATGTTGAAGACGTCCAGATTCAACGAGGTATCACAAACAGCATGGGAGCAACTACTGCTATCGGTGGTACAGTAAATCTCATTACCGACACTATTTCCGAGCAGCAGAGTGGCGAAGTCACCTTTATGGGTGGCAGTTACGATACTTATAAACACTCTTTCAGTTACAATACAGGTAAACAAGGCTCCTTGAGTTCTGCATGGCGTTACTCACAAATGGGAAGCGATGGTTATCGTGATCGATCTGGGAGTGAACTGTGGTCATTTTTTGGAACAGTAAAACATGAAGCAGAAAAAAGCGTAACCCAGTTCAATGCTTATACCGGCAAAGAAGAATCGCAGCATGCATGGTGGGCAATCAACTCTGAAACAATGGCAGAAAATCGCAGGGCAAATCCTGAAACTTATGAAAACGCGATCGACAGTTTCAAACAGCCTCACTATGAACTCCACAACCACTACTTTGTATCTGACAACATGACACTTAAAAACTCACTCTATCTGATTCATGGAGAAGGTTTTTATGAGAATGAAAAACTGGGTAAAGACCCTGTCGATTTTGGAATGGACCCTGGTGATGACATTGATTTGATTCGTCGTAAAAATGTAGACAAAAATCAGTATGGCTGGGTTCCTCATCTCGAACTTGCACACGATAAAGGTCGCACAATTATCGGTGGCGATATCTACACATTCCACAGCGACCACTTCGGTAATGTTCTGGAAGTAAATGGTGACGAAGTTGAACCATTTGATTACTACGGATACGATGGAGACAAAGTAGCATGGAGTGCTTATGTCAATGAACAACGCAGAATAACTGACAGCGTTACTCTGCTTGTTGACATGCAGTACCAGCATAAAACTCATGAATTCAAACATACTGAAGTTGGTAACTTTTCAGGAACTGACCGTCACCACTACAAGGTTGACTGGAGTTTCTTCAATCCCAAAGGCGGACTGTTCTGGAATACACCTTACTCACCTTATGGTGGCGATCTGAATTTGTATGCTCATGTTGGAATTGCACATCGAGAACCAACTGACGGTGAACTTTACGACACCTGGATGGGACCTGATGACTTGGGCACGGCCCCTCTATTTAGAGACGGTGTTGAAGTTGACGAAAACAACGATGGTATTATTGATTACATGAGTTGGAGCGACCCTTATGTGAATGAAGAAAAAGCGTTGAACTATGAAATTGGTTCCAGCTGGCGTGGTCGAAATTTATCATTCACTCTGAACGGCTACTGGATGGAACTTGACGATGAAATTATTCCGTTTGGAAGCGTTGATGATGATGGCGCGCCTATAAAAGGGAACGCTGACAAAACTTTGCATCGCGGTATTGAACTTGGCCTGACTGCTCGATTGAACGATTATCATATTTTGAAGGTTGCTGCGTCAAAAAGCTGGGATGAGTTTGATACTTTTATGTATCACGACTGGGATGGTGATATCGATTATTCTGGGAATCGTATTGCTCTTTTCCCGGAGCATTTGTTGACTGCGACTATAAATTCGGATTTTGAAAATGTACGAACATTTGTTCGCTTCCGAGCAGTTGGAAAACAACATCTGGACAACAGCGGCAACGATGATCGAGTAATCGACAGTTGGACATCAGTTGATCTTGGTTTGCGAACAACTATTTCAAAAAATATGAATTTTTCGATGGATTTCATCAACTTGTTTGATGACAGATATGAATCCAGTGGATATTATGACCCATGGAGTGGAGGGAACATGTTTATACCTGCGGCGGACAGACATTTTCTGGTCGGTCTGCATTACTCGTTCTAAAGGACTCCATATGTATGGCGGAGCTAAATCACTTCTGTTTCCAAAGCGCGGCAAAAGAGCTGTTATCTTATGCGGCGGTCCTCAACCCCCCAACTTCATTATTGAACGATGGCTAAGCGGCGCTGACCTGTTCATATGTGCCGACAATGCCGGTCACCCATACGAACAACTCCCAACAATTCCAGATCTTGTGATCGGTGATTTTGATTCTATAGCAGGACATATCATCAATGGAAAAACCGGACCTACAATGCTTCATGTTCCCGACCAGGATAGTACTGATGGTGAAAAAGCGATTCTTCACGCAATCAGCGAAGGGTGCACTGAAGGCATTATGCTTGGCGCAACTGGTGGTTCTCTTGATCACACGCTCTGCAACTGTGCGTTGATGGAAAAATACGCTGATAGATTTCGGTTGTGCATTTGTAACGAGTATGGTCTGACAATTCGTTGTGATAATACAGAAAAATACATTTGGGAGTTGCAGCCAGGGACAGTGTTTTCAATTATTCCATTCTACCAACAATCTTCAGGAATTACGGTACGTGGCGCTGCCTACAATATGAAAAACAGTGACATTGGATTTGGAGAATCTGCAACTGTCAGCAATCATGTTGTTGAGCCACCTCTTTCAATCAATATTATTAGTGGTACATTACTGATTCACTTCCGTTATGAACCCCTGGATCCGGTTAGAAGATCTCTGCTGTGACCGTAACTTTTCTTGTTTACCTGTTACTGCTTGGCTGGTCTGTTGTACGAATTCTGCGCAAACCTGCTGAAGGTGAAATTGATTATATAGTTGCCGGTCGCAGACTGACTCTCCCTGCATTTATTGCCACAATGGTTTCTTCCTGGTATGGAGGCATTCTTGGTGTCGGTGAATATGCGTGGAAATTTGGCGTCAGTAACTGGCTTGTTTTTGGAATTCCATATTATCTGTATGCCATAATATTTGCGCTGTTTATCGCCCGACGTGCACGCAAGTCAGAGATGTTAACTCTTCCTCAAAAACTGAGTAATCGATTTGGTCCCGCGGTTGGGAAAACCGGTGCGTTGATGATTTTTGTGATGACCGTTCCAGCTGCATATGTACTTATGCTTGGAGTTTTGAGCCATTGGATACTTGGCTGGCCATTATGGCTTGGCGTAGTAATTGGAACAGTCTTCTCTGTAGCCTATGTCTTCCGTGGTGGCTTAAACGCAGTTGTTGCGACTGACAAAATCCAGTTCTTGCTGATGTTTCTAGGTTTTCTGGTTTTGGTTCCGGCATGTTTTTTTAAATATGGTGGCTGGAGTTTTCTATCAGCAAGCCTCCCCGACACTCACTTGCAATGGGACGGCGGTCTTGGCTTCCAGGCAGTAGCTGTTTGGTATGTGATTGCTGCATCTACCTTGGTTGAGCCTGTTTTTTATCAACGCTGTTTTGCCGCACAAAGTGAATCGATTGCAAAAAGAGGTCTGCTTATTTCAGTTGGCTTCTGGTTGGTCTTTGATTTTCTGACAACAACTGCAGGACTCTATGCCAGAGCAGTTCTGCCAAATCTGGAATCTCCAATAGCTGCATTCCCCGAGCTTGCATCAGCAACACTTTCGCCCCTTTGGGCTGGACTATTTCTGGCAGGATTGCTGGCAACTATAATGTCCACTGTGGATAGTAACGCATTTCTTGCCGCAATTACTTTTGGACGAGACTTAACTGGTAAAAGCCACTCAATGCCGAGCGTTCAATTTGGTCTGATTGTAGTTGCATTGCTTGCAATTGGCATGGCATTGTGGTCAGAGTCTGTAATAACATTGTGGCATCATCTTGGTTCTGTTGGTACTCCTGTATTGTTGTTTCCAGTTGTTCTGAGTTTTACAAATGTAAAAGTTTCTGGACGATTTATTATGTTGTCGATGATAATTTCAGGATTGGTTGCAATGCTATGGCTTGCTTTTGGAGACGGATCTGTTGAAGCAATATTTCCAGGACTACTGGTTTCTGCATTGATTATAGGAATCGGAATATTTTCAAAGCGCTGACAATGCTTTTTACAAATCGTCAGGAGGAGTTTTGATGTTGATTAAAAAATTGAATGAAGTTACAAAAGAAAAAGTAAATATGGATGGCGCTGTTGGAGCATTAAAACAACTTGTTATTGGCTCCGCCGATGGCGCACCTGCGTTTTCATTTCGTGTTTTTACAGTAGAGCCTGGTGGTCATACTCCAAGACACTCCCACCCTTTTGAGCATCTTAACTATGTACTGTCAGGCAATGGTGAATTGGTTGATCCAGATGGTAATGGCATTGCAGTAACAACTGGGGATTTTGCAATAATCCTGCCTGATGAGCTGCATCAATTCCGAAACAACAGTAATGAAGATTTTGTGTTTATTTGTGCAGTGGATAAGGCATACGAATAACTAGAGTGATCGCCACAAATACCAGGTTGCCATACTTCTGTACGGTTTCCATTTGTCACCAATAGGCTGTAACTGTTTTGCAGTTGGTAATTCATCCAGCCCGGCAAGCAACTTGACCCCATTCATCAGACCAAGATCTTGCACCGGCCAGATATCCAGTCTTCCCAGGTGAAACATCAGATACATTTCAGCGGTCCACTTGCCAATACCTTTTACCATACAAAGTGTTTTGATTGCTTCTTCATCACTCATTTTCGGCAGTTTATTGAGCTGCAAGGTTCCATCATAAACATGTTGTGCCAGGCTTTTCAGAAAACTGACTTTCTGATAAGACATTCCGCACAATTTTATTTTTTCATCGGGCAGTGCCAGCATTTCTTCTGGAGTTGGAAACAGCTCACCAGGAGTCAACTCGCGAAGCCTTCCGCCAACTGTCTGAGCTGCTGCCATCGATATTTGCTGATGAACAATTGATTCAAACAAAACTCCATATGGGGACCCATAGTCACTTGAAAGAGGAAAGTATGGACCATGTTCTTTTATAAGCTTTCGCATTTGTCTGTCTTTTGATAAAACCTTTAGTCCTTCTGCATGTTCTTCATTCCAGATAAACCCTTCTGCGTGCAAGAGCTTTGCTTTGGTCCAGGCTCCTCCAGCGGACGAGAAGTTGCCAAGTCGCTTTACAGGGTCCTTAGAATTATTTGTCGGTAAAACTCTGTGACATGGAATAATCATCGGTACTGGATTAGATGCCATTGCAGTTCCAACTGCTCGTGCTGCTCCTGGTTTGCCTGCCTTTTTTGCAAGCTCGCCATAGGTTATAACTTTTCCGGGTTTAATTTTCCGCAGTGTTTTAAATACTTTTTTTTGAAACTCTGGAACCGATGAATAATCAATCGGAATATTTAACAACTGATCCGGCTTGCCTTTTAAATGTTGCTTTATTCTGCGTGCAATTTCTTTCGCTGGTGCTGGAGTTGGTTTACTTGAGGAGTCATCGCTGTCTAAAACAAACCTGCTGATTCCTTTTTTGGTCCATGAAAAGCTGCATCTGCCAATTGCAGTTTCAAAGCTAAGTGAACCGGGCTCGCATTTTTTAAACATCGACTTTTCCTTTGGTTGAACGGAGCACGCAACCTATCATAGACCAACTCATAACACAACGGAGAATGCGTGGCACTTGCAAATCTGAAAAATATTACGCTGACACTTGGCGGACCAAAGCTCCTTGACGATGTAAACCTTACCATTGGCAAAGGTGAACGGATTTGTCTGCTTGGCAGAAATGGTGTTGGTAAAAGTACTCTGTTGCGATTGCTGGTTGGCGATCTCAGCCCCGATTCAGGTGAACTTGTTTTAAAATCGGGTACTCGTGTTTCCCGACTTCAACAAGAAATACCAGGCAGTCTGCCTGGTACAGCAAGCGATGTAGCTTCTGAAGGAATCGACTATCATCTTGCCGACGCTGCTCTGACAAAACTGGGAATTGATCCGGCAACTGAGTTTGCTCAAATGTCAGCAGGTGGAAAACGACGCGTTATGCTGGCAAAGGCTTTTGCATCGGAACCTGATATGCTGATGCTTGATGAGCCTACAAACCATCTTGATATAAAATCAATTGCAATGCTGGAATCAATGATTGCCCGCTTTGCAGGAACCATTGTTTTCGTTACTCATGATCGAGCTCTGATACGCAAAACTGCTACCAGAATTATTGAACTCGATAGAGGGAAATTCCGTGACTGGGAATGTAATTACACAACGTTTTTACAGCGTCGTGATGCGGACCTGGAAGCTGAAGAAAAACGCAATGCTGTGTTTGACAAAAAACTTTCTGAAGAAGAAGTATGGATTCGTAAAGGAACCAGAGCTCGTAGAACAAGAAATGAAGGTCGTGTTCGCGATCTGATGAAATTGCGTGAAGAAAGACGTGCTCGTAGAGATAAGCTTGGCAATGCCAATATCAATCTGCAGGAAGCAGATCGTTCAGGCAAGCTGGTTGTTGAAGTCAAGAATCTGAACTTCAGCTGGGATACTCAGAATATTGTTTCTGATTTTAAACTGCGTGTTTTGCGTGGTGACAGGATTGGGCTGGTAGGGCCAAATGGTTGTGGAAAAAGTACGCTTATAAAACTCTTGCTTGGTGAGTTGGCGCCCCAATCGGGAACAGTAAAACTCGGTACAAACTTGCAAACTGCATATTTTGATCAACAACGTCTACAGCTTGATGAATCACTGACTGCCGGTGAGAATGTAACTGGCGGTGGGGACTTTGTAACTATTGGTGAAAACCAGCAGCACGTTGTTGGTTATCTTGGTGATTTCCTTTTTACTCCCGATAGAATCCACGCCCCCATCACCAGACTCTCTGGTGGTGAGCGCAATAGGCTTCTGCTGGCAAAGCTGTTTACCAGGCCTGCAAATCTGTTGGTTCTTGATGAGCCAACCAATGACCTCGATATGGAAACCATGGAGCTGCTTGAAGAAAAGCTTCATGAATTCAAAGGAACAATTCTTCTGGTCAGTCACGACCGCGAGTTCCTGGATAATGTTGTTACCAGCTCACTTCATTTTGTCGATGGAAATGTAAATGAATGTGCTGGCGGCTACTCTGACTTACCAATAATTGATAAGAAAAAGTCTGCGCCAAAAACGAAAAAGGGAAAGCCAAAAAAAGAGCAGAAAATCAAGCTCACCTACAAAGAAAATAAAGAACTTGAGGAATTGCCTGCAAGGTTGGAATCGTTGGAAACTGAACTTGCTGAATTACATGAGAAAATGGCAGATCCTGAACTCTATAAAACTGGTGGCGATGAAATTACAAGACTCACAGCAAAAGCAACTGAGCTGGAACAAACTCTGGAAGTTGCGTTCTCCCGCTGGGAAGAGTTAGAGGAAAAGAAATCTAGAACAGATGCATCTTAAGTCCGACAGGTAAATGGTCGCTTATATCGTCTCTGTATTCTCCAAGCCCACCAGTCAAACAATCATCCAGTTGAATAGTACGTACTTCTGCAGTACCGACATTGTATTCTGCAAAAAATTGTTCGTTGATCAAAATGTGATCAAGATGACTAGGCCAGCTTGGAAATGACCATTGAGAACTGCTACCTTCTGCAATATCCATATCCACAAACAGATAATTCTCATCGCTTATGAAATTCCAGAATACATTAGGTGCATATTGCTCTTCCTGAATTTCGTCATTGAGGTCACCGGTAATAATTACCTTCTGGCCTACAAGATATTCTTCAACATATTCTTTTAATGCAATGCTTGCCTGCAGGCGTCGATCTTCATTTTCAGATCCACCCGATGCTTTCAAATGATTATTGATAATTACAAATGGCTTGTCATTCCATGTGCCTTCAAAAACTTGTGGCGAACGTGGAAATGCATACCAGTCATTATCAAGAATTGTATAAGTCTGACCTGAGATAACATCTGTTTTCCATATCATTGCCAAATTGTGACCATAATTGTCACCGTCTCCCATATGACCTTCCCAACCTGGAAGAGAATCAAGCAGAGCTGCAAATCGGAAACTGCTACTTATTTCCTGTAGTGCAATAATATCCGCATCCATCGCTTCAACTGCATCTTCAACCAGATCTACAGTCACTGTGCCATTTTCTGGAAATTCTTTAATATTCCATGTCAAAACTTCAAAGGTCAGGTCAGAACCAAATTCAGCATCGCTGAATTGATTTTCGTCGACAGGTGGAACATATGGATGCACATCGGACTTGCCACAACCGATAACGGTCAGTGCAGCTATTGACAATAGAATCAGATTTTTTAACAACGTGATTTCCTTTCGGGTGTCGAAAGAAGATTGTCTATTTTGGCTGTGGTGTCAATTTTGAAATTAACACTTTATATTATGAAGCATAATCAACATTAGTCGAACTTTACTATTGACACTCTTAACTCCATCAGTTACGCTTCATCTCGTGAAGTAATTAATTCGGCCTCGAAGGAGCGAAAAGTGCCGCAATTCAATGAAATTATCTGCTCTCCAGGACGTCTGGCTGTTATTGCCACCCTGATTCCTGGCGATCAGATTAGCTTCACTGCTCTAAAAAGAGCAACTGGCCTTGCAGATGGTAATCTGCATGTACAAACAAGGAAATTGGCGGTAGCCGGCTATATAGATATAGTCAAAGTTAGCCGCGGCAGACGGACAATTACCATCTTCAAGGTCACCGAACTCGGGATCGAGCAATATAAACTTCATGTAAAGAAGTTACTTTCCATACTAGACAGTGAATCTGGTACAATTTTACCAATTTTAGCAGGCGATCGACAAGACGATTCCCAGGTATGGTCGTAATGGAGGTTATCACGTGAATATAGCAATAGGTGCCGACCACGGTGGATATAGCCTGAAAACAAGCCTCATTGACCACCTCAAGTCCAACGGCCACAAGATGCTGGATGTAGGCACTTCATCAAATGAAGCAGTAGATTATCCTGTTTTTGCTCGAAAAGTAGCTGAAATGGTTGCTTCCGGGGAGGCTGAAGCGGGAATTATGATTGATGGTGCTGGAATTGGCTCCTGCATGGTTGCTAACAAGGTTCCTGGAGCTCGTGCAGCTATGGCATATGACCTGTCTAGCGCGAAAAATAGCAGAGAACACAATAACGCCAACATTCTGACGCTTGGTGCTGGTTTAATTGGTGCAAACCTGGCGATCCAGATAGCTGATCTTTGGCTATTGACCAATTGTACTGAAGACCGGCATTTGCGTAGGGCTGGTATGATTGAGGGGGCAACTGATGGATCGACCGTCCCCTCCCAGCCTTCTAAACTGTCGGAATCAGACATTTCTCGCATTACTGCCCAACTGGAGAACATTTTAGGCGGCCAACTGCCTCAACAGGAAGCACCTTGTGTTGGTTCTTGCCCTGATATTGCCCGTGAATTCATTAAACTGGGCGCTACTGGCTTAACCTCAAGGCCAGCAACTGGCAATCCTGGCGACATCCCTCAGGATCTCGCCAAATACATAGATCATACAATTCTGAAAGCAAATGCTACTGAATCCGATATTCAGAAAATTTGCGCCGAGGCTCGGAAGCATAGTTTCCGCTCGGTCTGCGTGAACCCCACTTGGGTAAAAAAGGTCTCCCGGGAACTCGCCGGCAGCGGCGTGTTGACCTGTTCCGTAGTCGGCTTCCCCCTCGGCGCTTCCTGTCCTGAGATTAAAGCGATGGAAACACGTCGCGCTATCAGGGACGGTGCAAAAGAAATCGATATGGTGATAAATGTTGGCGCACTGATTGGTGGCGACACTGAAACTGTGCTCAAAGACATTCGTGCAGTTACTGAAGCTTGTCGTGATGGTGGCGCAGTGAGCAAAGTCATCATTGAAACTGCACTGCTTGATGATGACCAAAAAAGAACTGTCTGTGAGCTTGCAAAAAAAGCGCGAGCAAATTTTGTTAAAACTTCTACCGGATTTTCAACTGGCGGCGCAACTGCTGAAGACATTGCTCTAATGTCGTCAATTGTTGCAAGTGCCGGTATGGAAGTTAAAGCATCAGGTGGAATTAAATCTTTTGACGATGTTCAGGAAATGATCAATGCAGGTGCTACACGTATTGGTGCAAGTGCAAGCATCGCAATTTTAAGTCAGGCGGGTAAATAATGGTCGATCTTCGCGGATATGTAATTATCGATTCTATGCAGCCGCAGTTTGCTTCTTTCCAGGCAACAATAGCTCAAGGCTTTTTACCAAAAGTTGGACAAGCATCGTTGTTTGTTGAAATTGCGCCTGGTATTGAAATCAATCGTATCATGGACATCGCTCTTAAAAGCACAAATGTTCAACCAGGTATGCAGATCGTTGAACGACACTTCGGTATGCTTGAAGTTCACTCTGACAGTCAGGCCGATGTCAGAGCAGCAGGTGAAGCAATCCTCTCTGCGTTGGAGTTGGAAGAAGAAGACAGACTAAAACCGAAGATTGTTTCCAATCAGATTGTCAGGCACCTTGACGACCATCAGACAATGCTTATCAACAGAATGCGCCACGGTAATCTGATTCTTGCTGGTCAAACACTTTTCGTTCTGGAATGTGAACCGGCAGCTTATGCGGCCCTGGCTGCAAACGAGGTTGAAAAAGCAGCCAACATAAATATACTGGAAGTTCGTGCGGTCGGAAGCTTTGGCCGCGTTTATATAGGTGGAGAAGAAGAGGATGTGGAAGTTGCGAGAGAGGCTGCGGTTAAGGCAGTTGAAGCACTTTCAGGTCGCGTAATTAATAAGGAGGCATAGGAATGTCCGAAGCATTGGGAATGATTGAATGTCGCAGTTTTGCTGCAATGGTAGAAGCCGCTGATGCAATGGTAAAAGCTGCTCGTGTTGAACTGGTAAGCTATGAAAAAACTGGTGGCGGTTATACAACTGCTGTTATCCGTGGCGATGTTGCTGCAGTCAAAGCTGCATGTGATGCAGGCCAAACAGCTGGTGCTCGTGTTGGTGAAGTTGTAGCAGTTCATGTTATCGCTCGACCTCACTCAAATGTTGACATGGTTGTGCCTCTGGGTCGCCAGGCTGAACCAGCTAAAAAGTAGGTTGCGATGAATCTCGCAAAAGTACTTGGAACAGTTGTCTCTTCGCAGAAGTCAGAAAAACTTGTCGGCTTGCGTATGTTGATGCTGGGAATCTAT
>JAAESD010000009.1 GCA_024229695.1 bacterium | reverse complement strand
CCTAAATCACTACACTGTTCTCCACTGGGAATGGTGTTCTCCTAGGGCGAGTACATTACTGAGACTTTTACACACTAAATTGATTAATAGGACCACCATCAGGGCATAGGAAGTTCCAAAAGGAAGACGTTGACCCAGTCTAATGCCTCACGGACACCATCAAAGCTTAAAGGCCAAGGCCATAAATACTGCTATAGCGCATGAAATACAAAATCATGAAACTATAATGTGTGATTCCAATATTTTAAAAGGACTGTTGCAGAGCGGTTTCGGCTATAAAAGCCATCGTCAGTACAACTAGTGTCCAAAATAAATGGGAATGATGTGTAGCAGCCAACTACTACCAGCAGCCCAAAACTACTACTACCACTCCATCACAGCATCATCAGCACTCTCTTGACAACAACCCGAAATAGAAGCTCTTCTCCTCCTCCTGCTGCTAAAAAGCACAACCGTCGCCATAATATGGCAATCATGCAAAAACAACAGAAGTTCCAACCAAACGGCCAATGAGGAAAAGCAGCACAGAACTTGATTTGTCCAGGCTCAGCAAATCAAAAAATGATGAGAACCCGGCCAACAAGCCAACAAGCGCCGGTAGCCAACGAGATCGCGCATTGTAAAAAGACTGACAAATGACAGTGAGAGCCAAGCTAGCCAGCAAATCAAAGTAATCCAAATGTAAAGCACCAAGGTTGTGACCTTGCAGGGGGGGTTTTCCACCAGATCATCTAGTCCCGATCGTCCCGAAGGACATGCCGCATGCAATCTTTCAGCCAGCAGCATCGGTAAGGCGAGTCACTTGTGTCGCAATCGCTCCCGAAAGAACAACGGAGACGGTGGAAAGGTGGTCAGAGAAGAGCCGTCAACTCTGTATGAAATTGATTAATAGGACCACCATCAGGGCATAGGAAGTTCCAAAAGGAAGACGTTGACCCAGTCTAATGCTCCACGGACACCATCAAAGCTTAAAGGCCAAGGCCATAAATACTGCTATAGCGCATGAAATACAACATCATGAAACTATAATGTGTGATTCCAATGTTTTAAAACGACTGTTGCAGACCGGTTTCGGCTATAAAAGCCATCGTCAGTACAACTAGTGTCCAAAACAAATGGGAATAATGTGTAGAAGCCAAACTACTACTAGCAGCAAAAACTACTACTACATACAATCACAGCATCATCAGCACTCTCTTTCAAAAGAACTCATCATCATTATCATATATATTGAAATATGTATCTATGTGTGTATCAAAGGAATAATATTCAGTGTCTG
>JAAESD010000008.1 GCA_024229695.1 bacterium | reverse complement strand
TATTTCAGCTATTGAGCATCATTGATAGGGTGGAGTAAATTGTGGTTGAGCTTTTGAGTAACAGGAAACAAGTTGTCCAGGTATTGGCTTACAATGGATGACTTTCCCACACCTTTGCTCCCCAACACCACAATGTCGTAGGAGGGGGATTTCTTCCACTGAAACGGATTGATTGATGAATCTCTTTGCTTGGTCATAATCACGAGCTGTCTGCAACCCTGCAGTCCCTATTGATCATACATTCATGGAACAACATTGAATGTGGCAAGAAAAAACGGGTTCGATTTAATTTTCGGGCTTTTTGACAACTGCTTCCATTTATAGTGTAAAAAGATGCTTATTTCATCTATTGAGCAACATTAATAGTGTTGAGTGAATTGTGGTTGAGCTTTCGAGTAACAGGAAACATGATGTTCAGATATTGGCTGACAATTGATGACTTTCCCACACCTTTGCTCCCCAACACCACAATGTCGTAGGAGGGGGATTTCTTCCACTGAAACGGATTGATTGATGACTCTCTTTGCTTGGTCATAATCACAAGCTGTATGCAACCTTGCAGCCCCTACTGATCATAAACTGATTGAACAACATTCATTGCGGCAAGAACAAAGGGGTTCGATTTAATTTTCTGTCTTTTTGAGTACTGCTTCCATTTTTGAGTGTCAAAAGATGT
>JAAESD010000007.1 GCA_024229695.1 bacterium | reverse complement strand
CGCTGGGTCATAATTCGCACGATACAATCTGGTTGGATAAGTCTGGAGGAATGGTCAGAGCACGGAAAGATCAATTGTCGGGATCACTGATTGATTATTATTCAGTTCAAAACGGGATTGTCATAGAAGGCTTGCAGGGCTTGTTTGCATTATCGATGCGAGACAATCCACTGCTTCAGCTGGGCCCACTGGAATACCAGGAGAGCCGAGTACTCCATAATCCGGATCAACATCATCCGGACCAGGCTTTGCCCTATGCATGGTTGATGACTAACTACTGGGAGACCAACTTTTCTGCTGGCCTCGGGGGTTTTCATTCGTTTCGATTCAGTGTATTGACATCTTGCCCTGATGAACCGCAAGATTGTGTCCCACTGCTGCAAGCAGCAAACACCGGATTTGTTTGTTTCCGGCTCAATACGTAATTCTGAAGAATCTCTAGTCCAAAACACCGCTAGGCGTACCCTTTAGTACGGAAATGTGTTATACTATATTAATAACGACCTCGCCCATGTTTTAGGGCGCATTTTTTTACATCGAACAAAATGGTGCAACTTGAAATACATCCTGCTAATTCTACTTCTTCCAGTTCTGGTTCTCGCAGATCCTCCTGTTGATTATTACGATACTGTTGACTTGAGCAGTGGTACGGCTTTGCGAAACAGCTTGCACCTTATAATCGATGGCCATACAAAAATTCCATATACATCTTCATCAACTGATACCTGGGATGTTTTGAACCAGGCAGATCAAAACCCGTTGAACTCAACGCAGATTCTGGATGTTTATCAGAATAGGGCATTTCCAAAAAGCTCTGGCGGAAATAATAACTATAATCGTGAACACACATGGCCAAAAAGTTATGGATTTCCAGACGATGGTTCATCGAACAAACCATACACAGATTGCCATCATCTGTTTTTGTGTGACATAGGTTATAACGGTTCTCGTGGAAGTTATATTTTTGATAATTGTTACTCCAGCTGCTCAATTTATCCTGCTGATAATTACAATGGCCAAAGCGGCAACAACAGAGCCAAGAACGCTACTCCGGTTGGAATCTGGGAAACCTGGGAAGGCAGGCGGGGCGACGTTGCTCGCGCAATGTTCTATATGGATGTTCGCTATGAAGGGGACGGCTCCGAACCTGACTTGAGGTTGACTGATGACCGTGATCTGATAGTTCAATACCAGACCGGCAACAATGAACCTATTGCCTACATGGGATTGTTGGAAGTTCTACTTGAATGGCACCTGGAAGATCCTGTTGACGATAAAGAACGTAATCATAATGACAAGGTCTATCTGTACCAACATAACAGGAATCCATTTGTTGATCATCCTGAATGGGTCAGCGGTGTATATCTGGGAATTATCAGCGGAGTTGACTCTCCTGAAAAACCTGCGCGAATTGCATCGATATATCCGAACCCGTTTAACCCATCTACTTCAATCGATATTTCACTCAACGGAACTCAGCAGGTGAGAGTTGAAGTTGTGGCTATCGATGGTTCGATTGTACAAACCCTGCTCAACAGACAAACTGAAGGTATGGTAACTTTGCAATGGGATGGAACCAACAGTGCTGGTCAGCCAGTAAGTAGTGGAACCTATTTTTGCAGAGCCAGAAGTGGACTGATCACTGACACCAAACCGATGGTTTTAGTCAAGTAAACGAACCACCATTTAACTTAACAGTATTAACTATGCCAGTTCTCCGGCACAGAATGTGCATTGAGTGTGCTTACGTGTGCATATCACCGCAAAATGCAACAGGAGAACATCATGAAGATCAACAGAGCCCTCTACGAAAATATCATGGTCCTCAAACTTTCAGGAACAGTACTGGGTGATACTGATTATAATCTGTTCCTTGATGAGATCGAGAATCTGATAGATCAAGGGCATAGAGATATTATCCTCGATTTAGGAAAAATCAGTCGGATAAACTCAACTGGATTAGGAATTCTGGTCTCAGGATCTCATAGTTTCAAGGACTGTGGCGGCGAGATGAAAGTATGCAATATCAGTAGTAAGATTGATGGAATTCTCAAAGTAACTCAACTTCATCGAGTTTTTGACACGTATGAAACTCGTGATGAAGCACTTGGTTCCTGCATGGTAGTTTGTTGCCCTTGATAAGTTGTTATTTATCTGCTATACCTTGCAGATAACTTCAACAAAAGGGTTACAATGGCACTCGATATAGAT
>JAAESD010000006.1 GCA_024229695.1 bacterium | reverse complement strand
TCTCTTGATCTGGTAAATTCATCACCAAATAAATCTTTAATTAATGCTACTCGAAAAAACAGTAGCAACTTAAGCTACTTAAACAAAAAATCATATGACATATCCTATACGAAGAATGACAGTAATATTGCATTTAATAATAATTGTGATTTAACATTTACTAATAAGTCGATTGAATGGGGTTTCAATTTTGAGGGCATATCACAGGGCGCCTGTCTGGCGGATTTGGACAACGATGGCGACGAGGACGTAATCATCAATAATTTCAGTTTGTACATACCAGAAAATCAACTTTTAGCAGAGACACTTCCTCAAATTCTGCCATCCAATCCCAATGCCGTTATATACAGGAATCTTACAGGCAAACCGAGGATTCGAGTTCAACTAAACCTTAAAACTGGAAACACACACGGCATAGGAGCCACGATTTGCTTCATTCAGGACGGAATCAAACAAACAAAACAAATCAGAAGCGGATCAAGGTACTGCTCATCCGATCAACCCGCCGTCACCTTTGCATACAAGCTTGGGAGCAAAACCAATGTGATTGATGTCGTCCTGGCCAGGAAACGCTATTCGTTCCAAAACATCCTGCCCAATCGACTTTATCAGTTTGCGGACTCTGATTTAACAGAGGGCAACTCCATCCCCTTAAATAAGAATCCAGCAACAAGGAAAAAACTTTTCACTTCCTTAAACGGGACATCAAGGACTGTGCACAGGCCCGGCCATACAGATACCAGCTTATTTCAGAAAAACATCAACAAGGAATTATTCATCAATGAACCGATTACATCCCTAATTGAAATAGGCCCCGAAAGCCGCAAGCGCGAAAGCGTGATCATTAATTCCGGCAAGGCCCCAAATATCCACAGCACGACACAAAAAAAACACAGACAGATTACCAGCCAAAAAGGGCGCATTATGGATTTCTTTCCCTTCAAACATGATGACAAGTTGCTGCTATTTGAATTGCGATCAGACAATATCATCAAGGATCAACAGGAAAGTTATTTAAACCTGTACACCATCGATGAAATAGAAGGTGATTTGACCCCAATTCATTCCTTCAAATGGCCCGGATCATACCATTGCATTAACTGGGGAGTTGCCCCGGGAAAACCCCAATCCATAAACTTGATATTTGGCGGTGGCCACGTTCTGGGGCATTACCCTGTTGGTGATAAGACCTACTCAATCCCATTCAACCTAAAGACCCTGGAATTGTTGATGGAGGACAAGCAGGTCATTTACAGCGGCAGGACCGTGAACGACTCTGCATTGAGTGACTTGGACGGGGACGGCAGTCAGGAACTGATCCTTGCACCGGAAGGGGACGGGATACAGGTGCTGACCCTGATCAATGACACATACACCAACATCTCCGCCAAACTGAAACTGGACGGCCTGGTTGGAAACTGGAACAGCGTTGCCAGCGGCGACCTCAATGGCGATGGTGCGCCGGATCTTGTGTGTGGTAACTGGAGTAGCAACACTGCACTCAACAGATATCGTCAATCAGGCTATAAACTCCATTATGAACGCCAGGGTGAAACAACAATCCTTTATGAAACATACGCCGCCGGCAATGATGACATTTTTTTGATGAATCTTGATGCCTTCAAGAAGGTTCATCCATCATATAGTTTTATCTACAAATCGAATGAGGAATTTATGGACCAACCGATCCAGTCGGCTTTCAAAAGGAAGCTTAAATCCATAACATATACCGAGTTCAATACGTGCATTTTCATCAATCGCAACAATGAATTTGAAAGGATGGAATTGCCTCCCGAGGCGAACTTTCTGCCAACATTCGGGATAGATATCAACGACTACAACCTGGATGGGAGGTTGGACATTTTTTTGTGCCAGGGCTTTACGGCCTCGAAGGGCGATACAGAATCAAGCTACAACCATTCGGGATTGTTTCTGATCCAGAACAAGAATGGAGACTTGGAACCGTTCGACGGCAAGGATCTGGGAATCAGGACTGATTTATTCGGACCCAGATCGGTCAGCAGCCCCGACATCAACAATGACAACAAACCGGATATCGTGATAGGCGACAATGGAAGGCCGTATGCACTTCAT
>JAAESD010000005.1 GCA_024229695.1 bacterium | reverse complement strand
CTCTCCTGCTTCGGTAGGCGTCACTACAATATTGTTTCCATCAACTTCAGTAATTGAAGTATCATCATTCCATTCTTGAGAAACTATTTGAGATGGAGGAGCCGATAGTGATGGATCAAAATCAAGATTCCATGAGAATAGTGTTCCATCATCAATTGCCCATGAATCAACAACTGTAAATGTCCAATCTCCATTTAGTGGGGACCCAATTAGATCACTAAATGAAGAGCCATTTGATGCTCCGTAAGTTCCTGCTGGAATAGTATTGTTTGCACCAACTGAAGTTGAAATATCTTGTGTTGAAGTAGGAGTAAAACAATAATTCCAGCCTGTTCCAGGTATTCCATCATCACCACCATTATCAATAGGCACTCCTAAAAAATATCCAGGATCATTGCCATCACCATATTGCGCAAAATAAACTGTTTGTCCAGTAGGGGAAGTTAAAAACATATCTAAATCTCCAATAAAGGAATGTTCCATAACAACACATATTTGTATGAGCTGTGAAATATCTGTTAAAGCAAGATTGTCAGCATAACATTCTACATTAATTGTAGATTCATAAGAAACACCTGAACCTGTACTCTGTGTATCCTGTAGCCAAGTTTGTTCAAAAATTTCTGGAGCACAATCTTCTAACTGAGTTGTTTCTGCTACACCTAAAATGCTTGTTGAATCTCCAAAGCATAAATCTGGTTTTGCAGCTTCTGTTCCAGTAAAATCAATTGAAGGGGCAACAAGAACAATTTGACCAACTTGTTCTGACGAACATCCAAGTGGATTAGTATCAGTAATTGTTAATCCAACTGAATAAATCCCAGATTCTTCAAAGACATGACTTACATTTTGACCTGTTGCAGATGCTCCATCTCCAAAATCCCAAGTATAAGTAGTATCAGCACCAGAATTTGAGAAAGTACCAGAGCCTGAAAAATCAACTTGACCCCCTGGACACACCAATATGTTACCATCAGTGTCAGGAGCAGGTGAAGTGCTATCAATTGACCCCGTGATTTCTTGACAAGGCTCGTAACAGCTTATTTCAGCCTCCCAACCACTAGTTGATGCAGCAGCATCACTTATGAAATTAATTGTAAGACAGCCTGTTGAATTATCAGCTGCAATAAATCCTGGAGAATTACTATTATTTCCTGAGTAAGTTGTTGCGGGTGCTGAATCATCATCTCCATT
>JAAESD010000004.1 GCA_024229695.1 bacterium | reverse complement strand
TGAGCGTGATCCTGATACTGGCGCAGCCGGTGACTGGTATGCTAAAGCAACTGGTATCGCAAGTAATGAAGGTTCACCAACTGATGCTGAGCGTTGTGATCTGCTTCGTGATGAATTACTGGCTTACAATTTTACTGAAGTCGACCAGATTTAGCAGGGTGCTGGCGGATCAACTGCAGGTATTGCTGCAGCACTGAACGAGGGTCGTAGTTTGATTAACTACATTGGCCACGGTTCAGGAACCAGCTGGTCTTCTGTAAGCTTTACTAACTCGGATATTAATGCTCTGGATAACGGTTGGGCACAACCCTGGATTATTGATGTTGCATGTCAGAATGGTGACTTCAATGTAAGTGCATGTTTTGCTGAAACCTGGTTGCGTGCTGGTTCTCCAGCAGCTCCAAAAGGTGGAATCGCTTCTTATGCAGCTTCTACAAATGCAGCATGGGTTCCTCCATGCGTTATGCAGACAGAGATTGTAGACCTGTTTGTAACAGATCAGGAAAATACAATTGGTGCTCTGTATTTCTACGGTGGAATGCATACACTGGACTATTACACTGGTACTGAGGGTTTACAGATTATTGAGCAGTACAACATCTTTGGTGACTGTTCAATGGTTGTTCGCTCTGCAGTTCCTACAGAATTTATTGCAACACATATGCCAGTTGTTCACTTGAACAGCCCTAGCTTTGATGTTGCTACTGGTGAAGAGGGCTTAACTGTTTCTCTTTATCGTGACGGTGT
>JAAESD010000003.1 GCA_024229695.1 bacterium | reverse complement strand
TTCCAGCGTAGACGCTATCACCATCATATTCAAATTGACTGACTGTAAAGAAATCTCCGTCTTTAGGGTCTATGTCTATCAAGGCAAGATCGGCAGCAGGGTCTATGCCTATGACCTCTGCTTCGTGATATTGTTTGTTTCTGTTCTCGTACAACCACACCTTGAGTTTATTTGACTTATGAACGACATGGTAGTTGGTCAGTATCAGACCAGTTTCGTGCATGATGACACCAGAGCCTGATGCTCTACCATCATCTGATATGGTTGCTATCTTAACTGTAGAATTCAGCAGATGGCCTATTAGTTCTCTATGGGTTCTTTCTTCAGCACCAACACCAAAAGACAAACATAATAATAAAGTCGCAATAATATATTTCATTTTAATAATCTACTTACCACCCTCCACCACCACCTGCTGGGGCCGACACATATCTTCCTCGCAGACCGCGGCGTTGAGCCTGTGTGTGACCATCAGATGCTCCGGCTGAAACTTTTTGTTGTATGTTGAAAGTGGCACTAGAACTATCACCACCAATTGAAGTCACAACAGGAGCTGACGCAATACTGTTAGCTCCTCTATCGGGAGGTCCAGAACCATACAATACTTTAGCAACATCTGCTGTTACAACTACAGGTGCAAGTTTAGCCGAAGCTGGAAGTCTATTGTGTCTCTTGAAAGCACCAGCAGACCCACTACCACCAAAGGCATCTAAATCATCTTCACTGTATTTTACAGCATTCCAAATATTACCGGCGTGCTCAGCAATAGGTTTTGTGAAGAAATCTTTAGTTTTACCCTCGGGCAACACATCACCACTCCAAGTATCTCTAACAGCAGCGCTAACAGCAGCGTCTACACCGAAGGTATCCATTTTTCTAGAAACAGTTTCACCCGCACCACCAAATGGGTCTAACCCCATTCTGGCTTCTTCTTCAACTTGAGTTCCTTTTGTTCTATTTTCTTCTATCCAGGCTTCAGCAGCTGCGGGTAATGCCCACTTAGGTATGTTGTCTAACATATCGGCAACACTACCTGTAAATTTTTGTTTGATACCTTCTAGTATTTCGCTGAAATTAGGTAACGAAAACTCGGGCCATTTAATTTCTGGTATTTGAAACCCGAATAGTTTGTCATTTTCTCCA
>JAAESD010000002.1 GCA_024229695.1 bacterium | reverse complement strand
GCTTGTAGTACCACCATTGGCATAACCAATCATATAAATACCACCGGCACCTATATCACTACTTTGCTTCCAGAATCTAATACCAGCAAAACCAAAATAAGAACCAAGTGGGGTCATTGTATTAGTCCAGTTATCTGCTTTAAATCCAACAAATGCAAGACTATTATCAGGCATTGCAGCATGTAAGTCTGTAATAAATGCAGAGTCAAGCACAAGACGTTGACCAGCAGCAAATGTATCATCAATAGACAACCAACCTTTTGTACCAGATAGTATTTCTGTACCAGAGAAGTTAGCAGAAGGACCTTGTGGAGAAACACCTGTAACAGATTGTACATAAGTTGAACCAGAGAAGCTAAGACCACGACCAGCATCATAACCAAGGTTAGCTGCACTATAGTAGAATAGATTCAACGGTGGAACATCTTGAGGAACATCCCAAGTAAAGCCTTTATAGTCACTTGTTCCATCAGGATCACCATCTGTAGTATAGTCATAAGCTGCTGAACCTGTACCATATACAGTTCCATTTGAATCTCTGAGTTCAAGAAAATCATTAGCATCCATCGATGGGTGATAGATGAATGTGTATCTTGAACCAGCAGCAAAGGTTGGAAGGTCGTTAGCTGTAAAGCCTGTTGGACTATTTCCTGCTATATCATAATCAGAAGCAACGTTACCTGCTTTAAACCTACCAGAACCAAGACCATCTGTAGCGGCAAGGACTGTTGTGGATGGGTTCCAAGGAATACGAATTTGTGAAAGACCAGATGTAGTAAGGTTAATTTGACCACCCTCATCAACAGCTAAGGCAAGAGCAAGTTCCTCTGCATGAGCACTTACACCAAATCCACCACTATAGGTTAATGTGCGGTCAAATGTTCCACCACTTGTAACACAATACTGTGTTGTAAGATCGGAACTGTTTTGAGTAGCAATAAGACTGAGATCAAAACCATTCCATTCAAGAGCGTAGTTGTAAAGTGAGTCAGTAAGTGAGCTAACATTAACAACTTGGAATAGTGGGTTAGATCCTCGAGTATTAAGTCTGGATGAATGTCTATCACTTCCGGATGAGTTGTTTTCCAATCGAATTGCAGCATAGAAGTCATCATTTAGAGCAACATCTGTCCAATCAGCACCATCCTTCGGAACACCAATAAATGCTTTGTCATTTACTTCATCGAGATAAGGAAGAACATTTGTTTCAACCCACGTATCAGCAACTACGTAACGGTGATTAACTTTAAGTCCATCTGGAAGCTCAACTGCAGCATCAGCACTACCAACACCCATTAATGTGGAGTCTGTCATCTCACCAGTAAGAAGAGGATTTACGAAGCCTGCAGGTGGTTCTGTAGTTCCGAATGCCTGATTAACAAGAGCGAAGTCACTTGGAATGTAAACATCTGAATCACTATCGTTATCGAATGCAGCAACGTAGAACTGAACTCCTTCAGCAGGGTAAGTTGAAGCACTTGAAAGCATTAGTACGTCATTTCTATAAAGCTTAAGGTAATTGTCAGCTGAGTCATTTACAAGCTCAAATGAAGCACCATCATTAACACCAACACTACCAGTATTTTGAGTATTGCTATGCCAACCAACAAGTTGATCTTTAGCAACTGAACCGCCAATGTTATCACCAAGTAATCTAAAGCGTAGATCCCACTTACCAGTACCAGCAAAGTCATAAGCACCTTGACCAAGTTCATCGTAGTAGTTGGTTGAGGTGTTAGAGAGTTGATTAACTGCTGTATTACCAGTAGAGTTAAGAAGACCGAATAGTGGCTCAGGGTAGGAGCTATTATGTGTCCAAGTTACTTTCTGTCCAGCAGAGAGATAAGAGTCAAAACGTAACAACGCATCATAGTCAAGCTGGATTTGATTCGTTCCAGCAAAGTTACCACCAATCTGAGTAAATCCAGTAAATGGTGAGGCAACATCTGTAATGCTAAATGTAAGGTTACCAGTAGATGATCCATAACTATTAGATCTTGTTATTACTGCAACAACTGATAAATCAGCTGGAACTATACCAACTGTTCCGGTAATAAAGCCTGAGCCAACATTATATGTAAGACCATCAGGTAGGTTAGTTACTGTAGTTGAGAAGGTAGCATCTGCTGGAGCAACTGAATAGTTGATAGTATCGCCTTCCGTTACAGCTAATGTTGCATCGGCAAATGCAGCAGGTGCCGCAGAAGCATCTGTAGTTGTTTGAATCTCATTCCATTGAATATAAGGTGATACCCACTCAGAGGAGAGAGCATAGTTAAATGGATTTGCTGAGAAAGTATAGTTAACTGATGTAGGCTCATACCAGATGTTTGATACTGGATCCTCATCAATAAAGGTCTCAGCTTGAGCTACTCCTGAACCTGGTGTAAACTGTGTAAGGTTAGGGAAGAAGTCTGTTAAGTTCTCATCAACATATTTAGCAGCATTCTCATCATCAAACAATGGGAATGTAAATGCACCATCTGGAGATTCAATATAACGGAAGTTAAGAGCAACAGAATCAATACCTGAGAGAGCTGTAATAGCATCTTGGTCAATCTGGTGAGTACGAATATCGGAGATAGTAGTAGCTGTATCACCAAGCTTAATAAGAAGGCCATAACCACTCAAAGACGATCCTGTATAAGAGCTCCTTGCAAGAGGAACATATTGATTAAGATCAGTGTTAAGGTAATCAATCTGAATAAAGTTATCAGCATTAAGACCAACCTTAAACTCAATGTTATCACCACCACTCCAAGCAGCATAACCACCAGAGGCTGTATCAAACTTTTGATCGTCGGTACCAGTGCTCCAACCATCCATTGCAATATGGCTGTTGTTCTTACCAACGGTCTTCCAAGGACCTACTGGAGTTCTACCAAACACATGAGCAAACTGATAACCATAAGCATAAGTACCTTCTCCTGTACCAGCACTTGTAACTGAGTAGATAGAAGTGTCTGGCTCTGCAAAGTCAAATAGACCCATTGAGAAATCACCAACTCCTGTTACTTCGAATGTGAAGTACTCTCCAGCAGCTGTAAGGGCTTGTTGAGCAGCATAAACAGCACCGAACAATGTTCCGTTGTTCTCACCATTACCATTGGCTTGGAAACCAGCACCACCAGAAACTGATGTTGTATTAGTACCTGATAGTGGCTCAAGAGGAGCACCTGAGAAGTCAACAATCAATGTTGTTGTTCCTGTAGATGTGCCAGGGTCAGTTTCAGTAAATGCACCATTCAACTGGTTAACAACCTCTTGTAATGTTCCAGTGGTTTGAGCACCGTTAATATAAACGTGTGTATGTTGTAGAGCACCAACCTGAATACGGTTTGTATTGTTCTCTGTAATCTGAATAGTACCATCAGCGTCAGCTGATGCAACAAGCTGCTGAATGTGATAAGAGTTAAGAGTCTCACCACCAACACCTTCTTTAATAATGATTGTCTGTGAGGTGTAGTTAACCTCAACATCAATAACATTAATGGTTGTTGTATGGTTACTGAACGGAAGTTCGTAGTAGTTGTTCTGAGAGTCAATCGCAAGGTTACGAATGTTAGTCTGGTTAGAGTCAATAAACTTACAATCACCAATAGATAGGTTAATGTTAGTAAGATCAGCTCTGTTAGTGATTGAGTAATCTTGGTTAAGGAATCCAATGTTGTCAATAGAGATAATTGCAGCAGCATCATCAATATCACCAATAGAAGTTCCAATCTCAATACCATTCTTACTAACCGTTGTAACATCATCTGTATTAAGAATCTGAACGTTAAGAATCTCAGTAATGAAGGCTGCTGTAGTCTGGATGTAGTCACCCATAACTAAGATAGAAGCATCACCCATTCTCATTGTACCATTTGCACCATAAACGCTCCTATTGTTGTTAGCAAGATCCAAGTCACGAATACGTATGTTAGAACCACTATGAGTATGAACTCCAGCAGCCCAGTTACGGTGAACTGTATTAAGAGAAATTGTATTATCTTTACCACCATAGTTACGAATACCATCATCACCGTTATCTGTAACAGCGTTGTTATAGATTGTAACGTTTCTATTACCATTTTGACCTTCAGTAGCAAGGTTTAGATCATAGTCTCTTGGACACATCCAAACACCAATACCAAGGTTACGGAAGATTTGGTTACGTGCAATAATCGTTGTACCCTCAACAAACACATTAGATGATGGTTCAGCAAAACCAGTATCAATAAGCTTGATAGCATTATTACCATCCTTAATTTCGTTATCTGTAATAGTAACTTTAAGACCTGTATTAACTCTAATTGCACCACCTTCACTTGCACTTAATGCATTGTGAGCTGTAAGAGCAGCTTGTGAAGAGTTATATCCAAGAACATCACCTACTTGAGGAGATGTAAGTGAAAGACCTTCACCATCCCAACCGTTGTTACGGAAGGTACAATCAATAACGGCAACCTCAGTAGCATTGTTAACGTCAATAGCCCAACCACCTGCATTGTCAAAGATAAGATCTTCGAACTCAAACACAGCACCATGAACTGGAGTCTCACAAGAGAGCTGGAAGATGTTAGATACGTTTTGTGGATCATACTCAGCATAACCAATAACTGTAGAAAGACCACCAATGATTGTTAAGGACTTACCAAGATCAGCAGTAAGTGGGTTGGTGATGGTGTTGATACCTTTTACAAAGATCTTAGAACCACCACTAACTGCATCCATTGCAGTTTGAAGATTGGTGAATGGGTAAGTAGAACTACCTGTAGATGCACCATTAGATATATCATAGGTAGGATCAACATAAGCGTTGAAGTCATCCTGTGATGTAGCAAGGTCAGCATTTGCCTGTGAGTTAATGTAGTTAACAACCTGCTGGAAAGTATATCCTTCTTCCAACAAGAAGTTACCATAAACATCTTGAACACGAGCTGGTTGAAGCTTACTGAAAATACGTCTATTACGACCTTGTCTATCTTGTTGATCAGTACGCTCAACAATAATCCTATTTGAGATATCAGGATTGATATAAGCATTTACAATACCGAGAACCTTTGGTGTAACGGTAGAACCCTCAAAGAACATTACACCACGTGTAACGTTACTGAATATTTTAATTGGTTTTGGATGTGCCATGATTTTGTAAAATTATTTGTTAGCGAAGTTGGTCATACTAAGAAGTTCGAATTCCATGTCTACGTTAGCTCTTGCTTCAACAAAGAAGAAGCCTGATTGATCCCATGATGGATTCTCTTCAGCAAGATCTTTAAGAGTATCTCCAGCATAGTATGCGAATGTTTCCTGGTGATTGTAAGTAATGTCTGCACCATCAATGAATGTAAGCGTTCTTCTTGATAGTTCAAAGGTTGATAGACCACCAAGTTGTGTTGTTGGGTTAGTCATAAACACTAAACGAATATCAAGAGCTGATTCATTCTCTTCCGGTGTTACGTTGAAAACTACTCGGAACGAGTCAAATGAACCTTCTGTTTGACCAGCAAAACTAAACAGAACTGGTCGTGAGGAAGTTGTAAGGCTACCATCAGCATCAATAGCAGGAGTACCTACATCAACAGCAGCATTACCATCACCTGGAACAAATGATGTTGGGAGGTATGCACTAAGAATCTCTTTATCAGAGTAAATTAAGTTACGAGCAACTGTACCATTAGTAATACCTTGAGCTGGTAGAATGTTCTCATCATATACTTCAGAGGAAAGAGCAACAATAGGTGTAAAGATATCAGCTGATAAGATTTGTGTAATGTTAGTACCAGCAAAGTCGTAGTACTTAGTAATAAAACCAACATAACCAGCACTATCATCAACTGTAAGAATCCTGACGTTAGCAGCTTCGTTAATGTACTCAATTGCTGATAGAGTAGTAGGAAAGGAATCACCACTTAAGTCGGTGAATGATGTGAATGGCATCTGGTAGAACTCATAACTTCTACCACTAAGAGCCGTAATGTCTACCGACCCAGTTAAGTTAATAATGTCAAGAGTATCAGCAGAAAGAGCATTGGCAACAGCACTCAGTGCATTGTTCCAATAGATCGGTTGCGATGAGCCCTTGAACTCAATGATGTTACCTCTGTCGTTTCTTACTACTTGAATAGCCATGTCCTACTTATTTAATCTACTAAGTCTTACTTTGCAACAAATTATCTTAGGATAGTAGCCATCATAGAGTTAGGCTTAAAGATACAAGGATTGTCAGCCTTAACTGCAGGATAGACTAATGCATGGACATCCTCTTCGTTAGCAATCCAAGCTGAGATCTCAACTCGACTCAAGTGCTCTTTACCAACTGTACCTTGTCCATAGAAGACTGGCTGTGTTGGAAGCTCGAATGAGTAAGTAACAACTCCAGCTGGTGTAGCATTCTTGTACCATAGCATTGGAGTAACTGTAGTGTTAGTAACTTGAGGAATAACAATCAAGTCAAATCTAACTCGTAGCTGGTCACCATAAGAAGCACCTGATAAGCTAATACGACCGTTAGTAACAACGTTAGTACCATCTTCAAATGTATCGTTATCAACAGCACTAAATGCAAAGATTGGAGACTTTGCTAAAGGTTGGTTAGGTAGATAAGCACCACCGAATAGTCCTACTCCAACTGCATCTTCTGGAGTTGGTACTGACCAATATGGGTTATCTGTATTGGGTTGAATAGTTGGGTCAAGAGAGAATGTCTTAACTTTGTTAACATCATCAATTGAATAAGGAATACCACCAGTAGATGTCCAAACGTTACCAGCACTTGGATCTTTACCTTCAAATGCACCTGTTACATCATATCCTGATGTTCCAGATAGAATAAGCTTTTCAATAGATGTGTGGTTAGAAGAGATAAGAGGTGAGAATGTAGAACTTGCACTAAGCTCAGCAATGTCAGCTGTGTTAATGTTTGTCTGCTCAATATCACCTGAACCTCCACCTCCACCACCGGACATGGACTCAATCTTGATAGCAGTTCTTCTCTGCTCCTCTTTGAACATTACCTCAACACCTTGAGTAATCTCGGTCTTGAGCTTCTTCATGTCAGCTTGGAAGTCACTATTACCCTTCTCTGGGTTAAACTCAAGCTCCTCCATAACATGCTGTTGGACATATTGACTTGTCTCAGCAATCTGCTCCTCAACAACCTCAAGCTCCTGCTTAGCTTTCTCTACTACAACCTCCTC
>JAAESD010000001.1 GCA_024229695.1 bacterium | reverse complement strand
GCCAGATCGTCTTTATCGTTCCAAGTGTTTGGATTCTTCACCACTGTCACTTCTTTGTGGTGAGACTCAAGAATTGATTTAATGCCGAGTGCTGCCTTATATCCAGCCTCATCATTATCGGGATATATGAATGCTCGATCTTGCTCGATCACCGACCAATCGGATTTGTCGTAACTGTTTGCTCCACCATGCCAAGTGACTATCTTGCCGGGGTACATTTTCTTTTCTGATACCAGTTCAAAGGCTTTTTCGCCCTCTACAATCAAGATCGGCAATGTATCACTGCCTTCGCTGATAAAGAGTGGCATATCGCCTTCAGGTCGCCCCAAATGCCATGCATGACCCTTCTTATGATAAGGTCGAATTTTCTTATCTTTCCATCGTGCCACCAACATTTGTTGATCATGGCTGAATGTACGATATTCACAATCTTTGGTGACTTCTCTCATTTGCTGAGGTGAGAATGCCTTAGCTGGTGTGTTCATCTCTTTTATATTCCCTTTGTTTGATATGTTCGGCACGATTGCTTGATCTAGGTTTAAACTGTCAAGAAAGCCACTCACATCACTCCCGTGGTGTTCCTTGATTAGATCAACCATCCCGCCTTGGGATCCAGTCTCCCAATTGATGTAAGTACCTTTTCTGATGTTGACACTGAGGCTTCCTTTCTTGCCCCATTTCAATTCGTCATTGGTCGATAACTTCTCATTGAACTCATCTTGAGACAAGAGAGCCAATGCGATAGTCCTTGAATGCTTTGGTAAATCAATGCTCATGCGACCACCTCATTAAAAAGTGGTGCATCGTTATTCAATCGCTCTTTGGCGATCTCGATATAATCTGGATTTAACTCAATCAGTATTGAGTCTCGATTGTTTTGCTCTGCCACCAATCCTGTTGTGCCAGCACCGCCAAAAGGATCAAGCACAGTACCGCCTTCTGGACAACCAGCAAGAACGCATGGTTCTATTAGATCAGGTGGAAAGGTAGCAAAATGTGCGCCCTTAAATGGTTTTGTTGTGACTGTCCAGACTGAGCGTTTATTAACTTTTGCCTTAGTTATTCCACTCATTGAGTTCATGCCTTTTTTATTTCTTCTTGTGTCTGCTCTTTTACCTCTGTCGTCACCAACAATCCATTTTGCTGGCTGCTTAATCGCCTCATTATCAAAGTAATACTTAGCGTTCTTGCTCAACAAAAAGATATATTCATGGGCTTTTGTGCAACGATCCTTAACGCTCTCTGGCATTGGATTGGGTTTATGCCAAATAATATCTTGTCTTAGATACCAACCATCCGCTTGTAGAGCAAAAGCCACTCGCCAAGGTATGCCAATTAAATCTTTAGGCTTTATCCCCTTGCTTGGCTTTGGTCTTGTCACCCCATAATCTTTATCGCCACGCAAAGTTTGATTGGTTGTTGTGGTTCTGCCACCACTTGAATAAGAATCCCCCAAGTTAAGCCAAACTGTGCCATCATCTCGCAACACTCGTTTAACCTCTCTGAACACACTGACCAAGTTTTCTACAAACTTATCTGGACTGTCTTCTAAGCCTAATTGCTCGCCTTCGCCATAGTCTCTTAATCCCCAATAAGGCGGTGAAGTGATACAGGTATTGACAGATTGCTCTGGCAAATCCTTCAGCACTTCTAAACAGTTTCCTTGTAGAATTTTAATCATTTCAAAAACAGAGGATGCTCAGTTAGGAGGTAACACGAAAGAAAACACTGAACACCCTCTGCACCTACCCGGTGTTCAAAAGGGTAGGTTGTCATCTTCAACAACTGGGGGAATTGGATCGTTGTCGAAGCCACTTGATTCCACTTCAGTCTCAATCATGAAATCTTCAGGTGGGTTGACCCACTTGACAAATTCCCATTGAACCTCTCTGGAAAATCCTTGCTGTGTAGGGATCTTGATTGCTCCTGTTTTCTTTAGGTGAGCAACCATGCCGGAGTTGGCAGTGATCTCTTTATTAATGAGGTGATAGGCATTCTCGAAAGACTTTCTGCCACCCATGTTGCTGACAGTCCAGCTGACAGTGCCAGTTTCTTTGATCCAAAGTGCGACCTGATAAGCTCGTTGATATTCCATGTCTGAACTCGGTCTTGGACTGATGATCCCAAATTGGGAATCGGGTTGAAAATCATAGAATCCGGGGGCAATCTTCAGCCACCCCGATAGAAGGCTTCTGGGGTGAAATAAGACATCATCAAAAGTGATTTCATCTTCACCACTAAACCAAGTATTCTCAATGATCTTGTAGTTGATCCAATTTGCATTGGCTTTGGGTTCTTGTATATCTGGATATTCCATTTTTATCTCCTTAGTTATGTTTTAGTAAGTTTTGTGAATCTTTGAACTGCTTAACCAGCCAAAAAAAATGAGTGTTTAGGTACTCAAATAATCCGAGTGGTTCTTCATTGCCTCGCTGTTTTTCCAAGATGTATTCGCCATGGTATAAGCGTGTAAAATCAAGAAATTTGTCGTAGTCATCGTGGGTTGGTAGTTCACTGCTCATTTTTCATCTCCAAGTAACAGACCAAAAACCAAAGGAAACTTTCGAACTCCATGACCGCTGTATGTTCTCTCAGTTGAGGCTTTGGGATTT